>NZ_BAGH01000062.1 GCF_000308715.1 Nocardia tenerifensis NBRC 101015 | reverse complement strand
GCAACGATCATTGATATTGAGGCCGTCCGGCTCGGCGTTGATCGCGATCACCGTCGCCCCGGCCGCGCGCAACGCCGCGGGCCCGACCTCGGCGGCCGCGCCGTGCGCGCAGTCGACCACCACGGTCAGCCCGGACAGGTCCTGGCCGGTCGCCTCGACGAGATGCTCGACGTATCGCTCGTGGGTGCCCTCGACGCTGTACCGGTCCTGGTCGCGCGCGCCGGGGGCGTTGACCACCCGGCCGATGCCGCCGCCGGTCGGCCGCAGCGGGGCGTCCTCGGCGAGCAGCGCCTCGATGCGGTCCTCGATGGCGTCGTCGAGTTTGTGCCCGCCCGCGGCGAAGATCTTGATGCCGTTGTCCGGCATGGGATTGTGCGAGGCGGAGATCATCACGCCGAAGCACGCGTCGTACAGGTCCGTGAGATAGGCGACGGCGGGGGTCGGCAGCACGCCGACCTGGAGCACGTTCACGCCCGCGGCGGTGAGGCCCGCGGTCACCGCGGCCTCCAGCATCTCGCCGCTGGCCCGCGGGTCGCGCCCGACCACCGCGAGGGGGCGCTGCTTTCCACTGCTCAAGATCTGGGCGGCCGCACCCGAGACGCGCAGTGCCAGTTCCGGACTCAATGACTCGTTGGCCAGCCCACGGATTCCGTCGGTGCCGAACAAACGTCCCATACCTCAGCCCCTCATCGGTGGATCCGCGGCACGCCCGAACCGCCGCGGCTTGATCTGCGGCGCACGCACCGGGCCGGGAAGAGGCTGGGCCCGCGAACGCCGCTTCTATACAGCACGAGAGCAGGCGACCAGCCGAGCTGGGCGCCTGCTCTCATACAGGTAGCCCGCCGACGGTACCGCTCCAACACCTTCCAGGGTGCCGGATAACGGTACGCGGCGAAGCCAAATCAGCGCTTCGAGTACTGCGGCGCCTTACGCGCCTTCTTCAGGCCGTACTTCTTACGCTCGGTGGCACGCGGGTCACGGGTCAGGAAGCCCGCCCGCTTCAGCGCGGGACGGTCGTCCGGGGTGACCTCGATCAGCGCGCGGGCGATGGCCAGACGCAGGGCGCCCGCCTGTCCCGACGGGCCGCCGCCGTGCAGCAGTGCGATGATGTCGAAGCTCTCGGTCCGCTCGACGGTCACCAGCGGGGACTTGACCAGCTGCTGGTGCACCTTGTTCGGGAAGTAGTCCTCGATGGTGCGGCCGTTGAGCACGAAGTTGCCGGAGCCCGGCACCATGCGCACGCGAACGACGGCTTCCTTACGACGGCCGACGGTCTGCACCGGGCGGTCGATCAGGACGGGGGCGTAGGTCTCCGCGGTGACCTCGGCCTCTTCGTAGCCTTCGCCGTCCTCGACCACCTCGACGGCGTCGTACTCGTCGACGGCGGCTTCGGCGTTGAATTCCTCAGGAGCGGTCACTGGGCCACCTGCTTGATCTCGAACGGAATGGGCTGCTGAGCGGCGTGCGGGTGGCTGGGGCCTGCGTAGACCTTCAGTTTGCCCGCGATCGCGTTGCCGAGCTTGTTCTTCGGGATCATGCCCTTGACGGCCTTCTCCACGAGCCGATCGGGACGGGTCTCCAACACCTGACCGACAGTGCGCGACTTGAGGCCGCCCGGGTGCCCGCTGTGGTGGTGGATCAGCTTGTCCGCCTTCTTGTTGCCGCTGATGGCGACCTTGTCGGCGTTGATGATGATGACGAAATCGCCACCGTCGAAGTTCGGTGCGTAGGTCGGCTTCGTCTTGCCACGCAGCAGATTCGCTGCCTGAACGGCGAGACGGCCGAGCACTACGTCAGTGGCGTCGATGACGTACCACTGACGGGACACGTCACCAGCCTTGGGGCTGTACGTAGGCACAGTGCTTCCCTGTCTGTAGTCGGTGTTGCCGGCCAGGCATATGGGCGAAGCACCCGGCGGCCGGTGGAGACCCGGGGTTCGATTGCACGATCGGTTGCCCGGTCGTCCATACGCCAACGAGCCACGATACCAGCCGGGATCGAGCCGCCGAAATCGCGTCAGATATCGATGGGCGGGCCCGGGTCGATCGCCCGGCGAGGGCCGGGAAGCAGGAAGCGCAGGGTGTCGACGCCCGGCTGACCGCAGTCCGAATCCGCGGCCGTCTGCCCCTCCTCCGACTGGCCGCGGGCGGAGGAGATGCCCGGCCGGACCTCGTTGGTCACGTACGGCATCAACGGACAGACCTCCGGCTCGGCCGGCCGCGGCGACGCCGCCAGGGTCGTCTCGACCGCGGCAAGCTCGACGCGCTCACCGCCGACCGGCAGCGCGACCATCGCCAGCGCCACCGCGCCCACCACGGTGTGCGCCCCGAACAGGTTGTCCTTCATCTTGTTCCACAGCTTCCCCTTGCGGGGCCGTTCCTCGTCGTCGTCCTCCGGCTCACGCCACTGCCCGGCCCGGGCCGGATCGGCGGCCTCGGACTGCGGCGCCTGATAGACGTGCGCCCCGGACAGCTGTCCCGGCGGGGTGCCACCGGGACGCCCCTGCTCCTCTGGATACTGCCCTGGCGGCCGGGTGAACCGGCTGCCCAGCTCGGCGAGGTTCGGCGGGAGTCCGCGCGCCACCTCGTCGCGGGTGATCCGCGTGGTCGGCTCCTCGCCCTGCGTCGGGTAGCCGGGTCCGTACTGCACGGGCGGCACCGTGCGCGGCGGCGACGGATCCATGTGCGGCTGCGGAACGTCGGTGCGCCGCTGCGAGGACTCCGCCTGACGCTGCGCCGACTCGGCCTGCCGATGCGCGGCGCCC
>NZ_BAGH01000063.1 GCF_000308715.1 Nocardia tenerifensis NBRC 101015 | reverse complement strand
CGAGGTTGGCGGCGAGGGAGTGCGCGCGGGCGGCGGCCGCGGCGGCGAAGGCGGGTGCGTGACCGGCGGCGAGCAGAGCGCCGATGACGCCGGAGAGCACGTCGCCCGCGCCCGCGGTGGCGGCCCAGGACGCACCCGCCTCGTTCACGAGAACCGGGGAGCCGGGGGTCGCGACCAGCGTCGCGCGCCCCTTCAACAGCACGGTGAGCTGCCACTCCTCGGCGAGGGAACGGACGGCGCCGACCCGGTCCGCGCCGACCTCCGCTCCGGCCAGTCGCGCGAATTCGCCTGCGTGCGGGGTCAGCACGGTCGGTGCCGGGCGGCCGCGGACCAGGCCGGGTTCGGCGGCGAGCATGGTGAGGCCGTCGGCGTCCACCACCACGGGCAGGTCGGTCGCGAGGATCTCGGCGAGCCGCTTGCGGGCATCGGCGTCGGTGCCCGCACCGGGGCCGAAGACCCAGGCCTGGACCCGGCCGGCATCGGAGACCTGTTCGGTGGCGATGACCTCCGGAAAGTGGGCGAGGACGTCCGCGACGCCGGTTCCCGCGTAGCGGACCATGCCCGAGGTCGCGGCGACGGCCGCCCCGGTGCACAGCACCGCGGCCCCGGGGTACTCGGCGCTGCCGGCGCAGACGCCGGTGACGCCCTGGGAGTACTTGTCGTCGGCCGCTTTCGGTACCGGCCAGCTCGCGCCGATCGAAGCGGGTTCCAGCCCAGCCAGTTTCGGCTCGGGCAGCCGTAAACCGATGGGCACCAGCTCGATTCGCCCGCACTGCGACGCGGCCAAGGCGTGCACCGGCTTGTACGCGCCGAAGGCCACGGTGACATCGGCGCGCACGGCGGGCCCGGTGATCGCGCCGGTATCCGGGTCGACCCCGCTCGGCAAATCGGCGGCAATGATCGGGGCACGCAGTGCCGCAACGAGTTCCGCCGCGTCAGGTCGCAACGGGCCGCGGCCTGAGATGCCGACGATGCCGTCGATCACCAGGTCCGGCTCGCCGATCTCTTCGCGCACCCGCCCGCCCGCCGCACGCAGCGCCGCAAGGCCTTTCGCGTGGGCGCGGGCCGGATTCAGCAGCACCGCGGTCACCGCGACGCCGCGGCGGCGCAGCATCGACCCGGCCCACAGCGCGTCGCCGCCGTTGTCGCCGGAGCCGACGAGCAGCGTCACCGAGCGCCCGGCGACGCCGCCGGTGCGCGCCCGCAACTCGCCGGCGACGACGGTGGCCAGACCGTACGCCGCCCGCCGCATGGGCACACCGTCCGGGACCCTGGTGAACAGCTCGGCCTCGGCCGCGCGCACTTCGTCGGCGGTGAAATAACCCCGCTGCGTGGACATGGGCGATCCTCCACTCCGGTACTGCTCGATCGTCACCCGCGACGCCGACGGTGCCGCGCGGGCCCCCAACGACAGCAGACTACGCTTGGCCGTCATGCCAATGGTCAAGCCCCGCGCAAGGTTCACGCAGGTTGTCACCGGGTGCGCGGTGGCCGCGGCGCTGCTGGTAGCCGGGTGTGGCGGCGGCGACTCCGACACGGCCGCGACGACCACGAGACACCCGGCGCACCCGACGACCACCACCTCGCAGCCCGCGGGCGATACGAAACCCGCCGCGGTCACGGTCGACGTGGACGACATGAAGTTCACCCCCGCCGACGTCACCGTCAAGACCGGCGACACTGTCACCTGGCACTTCTCCGACAAGGCCCCGCATACCGTGCAGGGCATCGGCGACAAGGCGATGGGCATCAACAGCCCGATCATCGACAAGGGCGACTGGAGCTACACCTTCACGGTCCCGGGCACCTACCGTTACCTCTGCTCGCTGCATCCGGAGATGCGCGGCACCATCACCGTTCAGTAGGGCGGCGCTCTGCCGGGTGGTCTAGACCGGGCGATACTGCCGGGTCCGCGCACTGCGGGCCGAACTCGTGTTGAGCGCCTCCACGGCGGCCACCAGCGGAGCCAGTTCGGGGTCCGCGGCGGCTTGGCCGAGCGCGCTCGCGAGCGCGGCGTCGTGGGTGGGGCGCGCCTGCTCCAGTAGGGCCAGGCCAGGGGGCGTGACGTCGGTGTAGATCCCGCGTCGATCATCAGGGCACAGGTAGCGCTGCAACAGACCGCGGTCCTCCAAGCGGGTGACCAGGCGGGTTGTCGCACTCTGGCTCAGCACCACTGCCTCGGCCACCTGATTCATCCGCAGGTGTCCGCCCGGTCCGTCGTGCTGGCGGCTCAGCACCACCAGCAGCGAGTACTCGCGGACGCTCAGGTCGTGGCCGCCTTGCAGTGCCCGTTCGATGTGCGCCTCGATCCGATCGTGCAGCAGCGACAGTGCGTACCAGCCATCGGCCAAGCCGGTCAGGGCGGCATCCGCGGTCATTGTGTTCCTTCCGCGTGGAGGTTGTCTCTCCAGGATAGATGAGGATCGAGATAGCCCGCGCTTGCAATTATCACGCGTCTGCAATTATTGTTGACGCCTGTAAGGCTCAGATGCAATCCAATGTGGAGGCTCTCGCTCATGCCGCTCGCACTCCTCGCCCTGACCCTCGGGGCCTTCGGAATCGGCACTACCGAATTCGTGGTCGTCGGGTTGCTGCCCGACATCGCCGACACCTACGCGGTGTCCATCCCCACCGCGGGGCTGCTGGTCACCGGGTACGCGCTCGGCGTCGTGCTCGGCGCACCGCTGATGACCGGCCTCGGCACGCGGATCTCGCGCAAACGCATGCTCCTCGGCATGCTGGTGCTGCTGGTGGCGGGCAACGTATTGTCCGCGCTCGCACCGACTTTCGGCCTGATGCTGACCGGGCGGATCGTGGCCTCACTCGCGCACGGCGCGTTCTTCGGCATCGGCGCGGTAGTCGCGGGCGCGGTGGTGCGGCCGGACAAGCGCGCGGGCGCGATCGCCATCATGTTCACCGGACTCACCGTCGCCACCATGGTCGGCGTGCCGTTCGGCACGCTGCTCGGCCAGCAGTTCGGCTGGCGGCTCACCTTCCTGATCGTGGCGCTGGTCGGCCTCATCGGCCTGGTCGGGGTCGCGTTGCTGGTGCCGGAGCAGCCCGCGCCGCAGGACGCGCGGCTGCGCACCGAACTCGCCGTCTTCGGCAATCCGCAGGTGCTGCTCGCCATGGCCATGACCGTGCTCGGCTTCGGCGGCGTCTTCGCCGCGATCACCTACCTCGCGCCGATGATGACCGAGGTCACCGGGTTCGCCGACAGCTCGGTCACCTGGCTGCTCGTGCTGTTCGGCGTCGGTTTCTTCGCGGGCAACCTGATCGGCGGCAAGTTCGCCGACCGGCACCTGATGCCGATGCTCTACCTGTCCCTCGGCGGCCTGGCCGTGGTGCTCGCCCTGTTCACGATCACCGCGCACAACAAGATCGCCGCCGCGATCACCGTCGTGCTCATCGGCGCGCTCGGCTTCGCCACCGTGCCGCCGCTCCAGAAGCGCGTGCTCGACCAGGCCGCGGGCGCACCGACTTTGGCCTCCGCGGTCAATATCGGCGCCTTCAACCTCGGCAACGCCATCTCCGCGTGGCTCGGCGGCCTGGTCATCGCCGCGGGCCTCGGCTACACAGCACCCAACTGGGTCGGTGTCGCCCTGGTCCTCGTCGCCCTAGGCTTGGCCGTCTGGTCCGGTGCCCTGGAACGGCGCTCGACCACCGGAGTCCACACCTCACCCGAACCCGCAGTCGCCGCCGCGAATATCTGACCGTGCTCGTCACCCGCCGAGGTACAGGTCACGAATAGCGGCTACACGCGAAACACCCCGAACCACTTGGCGATTCGGGGTGTTTGGCGTGAAAAGCTACTGTGCGCCGACTATTCGACGGTGACGGACTTGGCCAGGTTGCGTGGCTTGTCTACGTCGTAGCCACGAGCCTGCGCTACTTCGGCCGCGAAGATCTGCAGGGGGACCGTGGACAGCAGGGGCTGGAAAAGGGTTGGGGCCGAGGGGATCTCGATGAGATCGTCGGCGAAGGGACGGACGGTGTCGTCGCCCTCCTCCGCGATCACGATGGTGCGCGCGCCACGGGCCTGGATCTCCCGGATATTGCTGAGCAGCTTGGAGTGCAGCACCGCGCGGCCCTTCGGGGACGGCATCACCACGATCACCGGCAGGCCCTCTTCGATCAGCGCGATCGGACCGTGCTTGAGCTCGCCCGCCGCGAAGCCCTCGGCGTGCATGTACGCCAGCTCCTTGAGCTTGAGCGCACCCTCCAGCGCCACCGGATACCCGACGTGGCGGCCGAGGAACAGCACGGTCGACACGTGCGCCAGCTCGCGCGCGATCGCCCGCACCCGCGGCGCCGTCTCCAGCACCCGCTCGACCAGCTTCGGCATCGCCTCGAGCTCGGCGAACTCGCGGGCCACCTCGTCCGGGTACTTGGTGCCGCGCGCTTGCGCCAAGGCCAGCCCGACCAGGTAGTTCGCGGTCACCTGAGCCAGGAACGCCTTGGTGGAGGCGACGCCGATCTCCGGCCCCGCCCTGGTGTAGAGCACCGCGTCGGACTCGCGCGGAATCTGCGCGCCGTTGGTATTGCAGATCGCGAGCACGCGCGCCTTCTGCTCCTTGGCGTGGCGCACCGCCTCCAGCGTGTCCGCCGTCTCCCCCGACTGCGAGATCGCCACGACCAGCGTCGAACGATCCAAAACCGGGTCGCGATAACGGAACTCGCTGGCCAGCTCCACCTCGACGGGCAGCCTGGTCCAGTGCTCGATGGCGTACTTGGCCAGCAGGCCGGAGTGGTACGCGCTGCCGCAGGCGACCACGAAAACCTTGTCGAAGTCGCGCAGCTCCTGATCGGCGAGGCGCTGCTCGTCGAGCACGATCCGGCCCGCGGCGTCGGAGTCCTGGCTGAAGTGCCCGATCAGGGTGTCGGCGACCGCGGCGGGCTGCTCCTCGATCTCCTTGAGCATGAAGTAGTCGTGACCGCCCTTCTCAGCGGCGGCCAGATCCCAGTCGATGGTGAACGGCCGGGTGCCCGCGGTCGCGTCGGCGCCGGCGAAGTCGGTGACCGTGTAGCTGTCGGCGGTGATCACCACGGCCTGGTCCTGACCGAGCTCGACCGCCTCGCGGGTGTGCTCGATGAACGCCGTGACGTCCGAGGCGATGAACATCTCGCCCGCGCCGACGCCGACGACCAGCGGCGTCGAGCGCCGCGCCGCGAAGATCAGGTCTGGGTGATCGGCGTGGGTGAAGACCAGCGTGAACGCGCCCTCCAGCCGACGAACCACCGCGAGCGCGCTCGCCGCGAAATCGCCCGCCGTCGGCCCGCCGGCGTAGGCCCTGGCGACCAGGTGCACGGCGACCTCGGTGTCGGTGTCGCTGCGCAGCTCGACGCCCGCGTCCTCCAGTTCCCGGCGCAGCGGGGCGAAGTTCTCGATGATGCCGTTGTGCACCACCGCGACCTTGCCGCTGTCGTCCCGGTGCGGGTGCGCGTTGCGGTCGGTCGGCGCGCCGTGCGTCGCCCAGCGGGTATGCCCCATTCCGGTGCTGCCCGCGAACCGGCCCGGCCCGCTCTCGGCGAGTTCTGCCTCCAGATTGGCCAGCTTGCCGGCCTTTCGCTCCACCGCCAACGCGCCCGCGCCGTCCACGATCGCCACACCGGCGGAGTCGTAGCCGCGATACTCCATGCGGCGCAACGCGTCGACGACCACGCCGAGCGCGTCCCGGTATCCGACGTACCCCACGATTCCGCACATGGCTCACCAGAGTACTTATCGGATAACGTTCTCGTCGTGTCGGCGTCTGTGAAATCACTCCTGAGCACCCTGACCAGCCGCGGCCCCCATCGGGTGCTGCGCGGCAACTTGGCCATCGCCGGGCAGCCGGGGGTGGTCTTCACGCCGGAGTCGGGGCTGAACCTGCCCGCCGTCGCGTTCGGGCACGGCTGGCTGACCGGCGTCGCCAACTACCGGAGCCTGCTCGAGCACCTCGCCTCCTGGGGTTTCGTGGCCGCCGCCCCCGATACCGAGCGCGGCCCGATCCCGTCGCACCTCGGCCTGGCCACCGACCTGCTCACCACCCTCGACATCTGCACCGGCGTGCGGCTCGGCGACGGCACGATCAGCGTGCACCCCGACCGGCTCGCGCTGGCCGGCCACGGCATGGGCGCGGGCGCCGCCGTCATCGCCGCCACCCAGCGCCGGGTCGCCGCCGTGGCGGCGCTGTTCCCGGCGCCGACCGCACCATCCGCCGAGACCCTCGCACCCGAACTCGACACGCCCGCGCTGATCCTGGCCGGCGCCACCGATCTGACCTCGGTCAGCTCCAACGCCATCCCGCTCGCCACCGCGTGGGGCGGCCCCTCGGTGTTCCGGGCGATCGACGGCGCCTCGCACAACGGCATCGTCGAGGGCCGCCGGATGCTGGCCGCCGTCGGCGGAGGCAAGCACGAGTCCAAGACCGCCCGCACCACCCGCGCACTGCTCGCGGGCTACCTGCTCGCCACCGTGGCCGGCGACAAGACCTACGCGGTGTTCGCCGACCCGGAGGCGGACATCCCGCACACCGCCGTGATCGACCCGGAGGCCAAGGACGACGCGCCCGCCCCCAAGTTGAAGATCGGCCAGCTCGCCGCACTGCTGCGCCGTTAGCGGCGTAACTGGTTTAGATCAGCCAGGATTCGCGCTGGTAGAAGGCGGCCTCTTCGTCTTCCTGATCGACCGGGAGCACCTCGCGGTTGGCTTTGCGGGCAGCTATGGAGCGGGCTATGGCCTCGCGCTGTTCGCGGGCCTGGGTCTCGAGCCGCTCGCGCTCCGCCAACTCGGCGCGCGCCTTCGCCAGCTCGTCCGCGTGCGCGGCGTGGAACTCCCGCATGCCTGCGGCCGAGGTCTCGGCGAGTTCGCGGCTGGTGGCCGCGGTCGCGCGGTTGATCTGCTCGAGTTCGTCCAGCAGCTGGGCCGAGCGGCGTCGGCATTCGTCGGCGGCGCGCTCGATCTCCTCGGCGTAACTCACGATCTCGATCCTCCCCATCCGCAGGTGGACAGCTGCTCGCGACGGTGCGCCGACCCTCGACTCCGCGCGCGACGCGCCCCGCCGCGTCCGCACCTAGGTTACCGGTTCGTGGGCACGCCGACGCGTGCTCAGAGCGGACCGGCCTCGGCCAGATCGCCCATCGGACCCGCCTCCGCGAGTTCGGCGCCGCTGTCGAACGGCGCCTCCGAATTCTGCGCGCCCGGCATGCGTTTGGGCTTGTGTTCGCCGTCCTCTTCACGCCGCAGGGGTGGCGGTGTGCCGGTGCGGGCGTTGGGTTGGCCGGTGTTCTCCTCCGTGGCGGGCGGCTTGTCGATGGGTTTGTCCTGCTGGGGTGCGGCCGGGGTGGGGTCGGTGTGTGACGGCTTGTCGCCCTGGGCCGCAGGGGATTCCGGCTTCGCGGACTCGGGTGTCGCGGGCTTCGCGGGAGAGTCGGGCTTGCCCGGCGACTCGGGCTTGGCGGGAGAATCGGGCGACGTATCGTCCTTGGGTTCGTTCATCGCGATGACCGGCATGCCGTGCTCGTCCAGTCGCAGGCTGAACTCCTGCGGCTTGCCGTCGCCCCCGGACATCATCAGTTTCAGCTGGCCGTCCTGCCCCATCTCGAACTTCAAATGTTTGCCTGCGACGTCGAATTCGGCCGCAGGCCGACCGTCCGGCTTTCCGTCACCGTCCTTGTCGACGTGCGTGGGGTCGATGATCCCGTCGACCATGTCCATCGCATTGTCGATGCCGTCCTTGACCAGTCCGGTCAGGGAGCTGATCCCGGCATCGACCATGTGACTGATCCCGGACGTCAACGGCGACAGCTGACTCACCGCCTGGCTGAGCGCGGGTAGGCCCTCCAGCGATGAGGTATTCGGGACGGTCGGCGTCGTCGGCGCGCCGGATGTCGACGGCGTAGACGGAGTGGTAGGCGTCGTCGGGGAAGTCGGTGTCGTCGGCGTGGTCGGCGTGCTCGGTGTCGTCGGCGTGCTCGGCGACACAGGCACAGTCGGAACAGTCGGACTACTCGGCGTCGCCGCGGCCGGCACGGTACTCGCCGGGACGGTCGGCGACCCGGGTGTCGACGGACTGCTCGGCGCGGAAGGACTACTTTGCACCGGAGCCTGCACCGTACTCGCCGGAACCGTTGGCGCGGTGGGGTTTCCATTCTGAACGGGCACGCCGGTGTCCTTCGGCGTTTCGGTCTTCGGCTGCGTCGGCACTCCCGCCGGACGCGGGTAAGCCGTGTCGGGCACCTGATTCAGCGCACCGATGAGTGGTTCGTAGACGTTCTTGACCGCCTGATCGGTCAGGTCGCACGCCTCGCGGAACTTGCGCACCTTGGCCGCGTAGTCGGGCCGGAAAACCTTCTCCAACCAGTCGCGACACCGCTGTTGGACATGGTCGCGGTAGTCGGTGCCCGGAATCATTCCCAGCAGGAGTTCCGCGGCCCGCTCCTCGGCGAGTTCCGGGAAGAGCCGCTGCAGCTTGCTGAGCAGGCTGTTCTCGGTGAAGTTGCCCCAGACGATCGACGTGCCGGAGATGATGTCGTCGATGTCCTCCGGCGTCTTCCCGTCGATCTTCACCGCCTCGCCGTTCTCCAGAATGTGCTGCACGACATCGGCTTTGATCTTCACCGCGGTGCGGAGCGCGGCGATCGAGCCGGCCAGCGCCCGCCACGCCGTTCCGGCGGTCTTCCAGTCCGCGTCGGCCCGGGCGACCTGCTGATTCAGCATGTCGATCGCCGCGTCGGCGGCCTGCCCCTGCCACAGCGCGGGCAAGGCCTGCGCCGAGACGCGCTGCTTGTCCACCTCGACTCCCGCGTCCTGCAGGACCTCCTGCAGGCGGGCGGAGGCGTTGTAGAGCCTGTCCTCGTTCAACCCGTTCTGTTCGTAGAAACGCTTGTGCAGCTGCTCGTAGGTCGCGAGGTCGGCGGGTGGGTCGCCGAACGCCCGGCGATAGCGCGGCTCGAAGTGCTCGAAGTACAGCAGGCCGCGCGAGCCGATGTCGAGGTACTCGCTGATCCGCGCGTGTGCGGGAACGGTGAAGACCACGGCTAGCTCCCTGCCGTCGAGACGCGGACGTCCGGGCGCTCAGTTCTGAATCTCACGACCGACCCTCGCGATGTCTCCGGCGGTCTCCCGGACGGTGTCGGAGTACAGCACGACCGAAGCCCCCAGCGCGTCCGCCGTGGTGATCGTCGCCTCGGCCCAGCTCTCCATCCAGTGGGCGATGCGTTCGAAACCCTGCTGGATCTTCTTGCCGTGCTCGGCGTAGTGCTCGCCCGCGTCGGCGGGGCCGAACTCGTTGTCGGTCACGTCTTTCGAGCGCTTGGCCACCGCCTGCCCGGAGACCCGCAGGTCGCCGGCGAGCCGTCCCAGCTCCCCCGTCTGGACACCGACCATGCCGCTCGGATCGCCGGTCATCTATGCCCCTCCGTGTTCGCCGAGTGCCGCCATACTTTCTTGGACGCGCCTCGACGACGTTCGGTTCCCTCCGATCCGCGGGATCGCGTGCCCCGCGGCGATCGGACCTACGCGCCGATCTTTCCTCTGTCGGTGCGGACCCACTCCGAGGACCCGTCGGGATGCCGGTGGAATTCCCACGCCGCGTAGTCGCCGTCGTGCTCGACCACGGTGACGTGGTCGGCCAGGCCGTCGTGGTCGTAGTCGGTCCAGACCTGCATGGCGTCGCCACCGTTGGTGGTGATGCTGTCGAGGGTGCCGTCGCCGTCGATGTCCTGAGTGGGGTGGTGCAGTTCGATGGCGCCGAGGCCGTCCAGCGACGCGGACGCGTCGATACAGGGCAGGTCCAGGCCCGGCAATTCACCCGAGGTGATCATTACTCCTCCTCAGCACGACTGGTGCTGCCGGCCGATGACCCGACAACAACGCTATCGCTCCATCCTGACATCCCCGCGAGCCCGACGCAGCCCCCCTCGGCTCACTTCTTCGGCATCAGCAGCCACAGCACCAGGTAGACGATGAACTGTGGGCCGGGCAACAGGCAGGAGAGCACGAACAGCAGGCGGACGACGTTGGCGTTCCAGCCCAGGTACTCGGCGATGCCGCCACAGACTCCGGCGATCCACTTGTCGTGGGTGGATCGGGTGAAACGGCGGGCGGGTGCGGTCATGGTCTTGCCTCTCTGGTGATGATCTCTGTCGAACTCCACTCTGCCGAGCCGGGCGCGCCGGCACATCGGTCCGGCGACCGATGCCGACCCTGATTTCCGCAGGCCCCGGCTCAGGGTGCGACCCCGAGTAGCCGACCGGGTGCGGGCGGGCCCGCGCGAGCACGGCAGACTTGGGGCCGTGAGCACCACTCTGCACGCGCGCGGACTCTCCGCCGGCCACGGCGAACGCACTCTGTTCGACGAGCTCGATCTCACCCTGGCCCCGGGCGACGTCATCGGCCTGGTCGGCGCGAACGGCGCCGGCAAGTCGACGCTGCTGCGCATGCTCGCGGACCGGCGCACGCCGACCGGCAGCATCACGCTGAGCCCGCCCGACGCCACCGTCGGCTATCTCGCGCAGGAACCCGAGCGGATATCGGGCGAGACGGTCCTCGAATTTCTCGGCCGCCGAACGGGTGTCACCGAGGCGCAGCGAGCCATGGACGCCGCGGCGGAGCGCATCGCAGACGGCGGCGAAGACGAGTATTCGCCCGCACTGGAACGCTGGCTAGCACTAGGCGGCGCGGACCTCGACCAGCGGGCCGCCGAAGTCGCCGCTGACCTCGGCCTCCTCACCACCCTGCCCAGCGGCCTCGACACCCCCATGACCGGCCTCTCCGGCGGCCAGGCGGCACGCGCGGGCCTGGCCTCGGTCCTGTTGTCCCGCTTCGACATTCTGCTGCTGGACGAGCCGACGAACGACCTCGACCTGGACGGCCTGGCCCGCCTCGAACAGTTCGTCACCGGCGTCCGCGTGCCGCTGGTGGTGATCAGCCATGATCGAGAGTTCTTGGCGCGCACCGTGAATCGCGTCATCGAGCTGGATCTGGCGCAGCAGCAGGTAGGGATCTACGACGGCGGTTACGAGGCGTACCTGACCGAACGCGAGATCGCCCGCCAGCACGCGCGCGCGGCCTACGAGGAGTTCGCCGACACCAAGGCGGGCCTGGAGGCCCGAGCGCAGATGCAACGCAACTGGCTCGAACACGGCGTCCGCAACGCCCGGCGCAAGGCGCGCGACCCGAAGAAGGTCGACTCGGACAAGGCGGGCCGCAAGATGCGCGCCGAGTCGACCGAGAAGCAGGCCGCCAAGGCCAGGCAGACGCAGCGGCGCATCGAGCGCCTCGAGGTGGTCGAGGAGCCGCGCAAGGAGTGGGAGCTGCGGATGACCATCGCTCCCGCGCCCCGCAGCGGTTCGGTGGTCGCCACGCTGTCCGAGGCGACGATCACCCGGGGCGAGTTCACCCTCGGCCCGATCACCACCCAGGTCGACTGGGCCGACCGGATCGTGCTGACCGGCGCGAACGGCTCCGGCAAGTCCACGCTGCTCGCGCTGCTGCTGGGAAAGTTGGCCCCGCACACCGGGTCCGCCTCGCTCGGCTCGGGCGTGGAGATCGGCGAGGTGGACCAGGCACGCGGGCTGTTCCGCGGCGCCGCCTCGCTGGCCGACACCTTCGGCGAGCAACTACCGGACTGGCCGGACGCGGAAGTCCGCACCCTGCTCGCCAAGTTCGGCCTGCGCGGCGCACACGCGTTGCGCGCCTGCGAGACCCTCTCCCCCGGCGAACGCACCCGCGCCGCGCTCGCGCTGCTGCAGGCCCGCGGCGTCAACCTGCTCGTCCTCGACGAACCGACCAACCACCTCGACCTGCCCGCCATCGAACAGCTCGAGCAAGCCGTCGAATCCTTCACCGGCACACTGCTGCTCGTCACCCACGACCGCCGCATGCTGGACACCGTGCACGCGACCCGGCGCTGGCACATGGACTTCGGCAAGCTCACCGAGACCGCCTGACCGGCGGTCCGTCGCTCAGATCGAGGAGACCCGCTTGGCGAGGTCGTCGGCGAGCTGCCTGGCCTGGGCCGGATCGGTGGCCTCGACCATGACCCGCACCAGCTGCTCGGTTCCGCTGGGGCGCAGCAGGACTCGGCCGGTGTCGCCGAGGATGCGCTCGGCCTCCGTTACGGCGTCGCGGATTTCGGGCGCGGACGCGACCAGCGTCTTGTCGCTGACCGGCACGTTGCCAAAACCTGTGGCACCGTGCGCAATACGGTGGCCAGGTCGGCGAGGCTGCGCCGGGTGCGCGCCATCCTGGCCATCAGTTTCAGGCCGGTGAGCACGCCGTCGCCGGTGGTGCCGAACTTCGGGAAGATGACGTGCCCGGACTGTTCGCCGCCGAGCGAGTAGCCGCCGCGGCGCAGTTCCTCGAGCACATAGCGGTCACCGACCGCGGTGGTGAGCAAGGTGATTCCGGCCTCGCGCATGGCGATGTGCAGGCCGAGGTTGCTCATCACGGTGCCGACCAGCGTGTTCTTCGCCAGCTCGCCGGACTCGTGCAGATCGAGGGCGAGGATCGCCAGGATGACGTCGCCGTCGACGAC
>NZ_BAGH01000064.1 GCF_000308715.1 Nocardia tenerifensis NBRC 101015 | reverse complement strand
CTCGTAGTTGATGGTGTCGAGCCGGGCCGCCCACTCCTCGGCGCGTGGCTCGCCGTCGCCGCCGCCGAACATGATCGCAACATCGCCCTCGCGGACGTCCGCGGCGTTGTCGCCGAGGTCGACGACGAACTGGTCCATGCAGACCCGGCCGACGTTCGGCCGCCGCGCGCCGCCGAGCCACACCTCGAAACGTCCACTCAGCGGCCGGAATACGCCGTCGGCGTAGCCCGCCGGGATGAGCGCGACCGTGGTGTCGCGCGGCGCGATCCAGGTGTGCCCGTAGGAGATGCCCTCCCCGGCCGCGACCCGCTTGATCTGAACGACGCGGGCCTGGAAGGTCATCGCCGGGCGCAGCCCGAAGTCGCCGAGCTCGGGAACCGGGGAGAGCCCGTAGACCGCGATGCCCGGCCGGACCATGTCGAAGGCGAGGTCGGGGCGGGTCAGCGTGGCGGGCGAGTTCGCCAGGTGCACCAATTCGGGTTCGAGGCCGTGCTCTTTCGCGGCGGCGATGGCGTCCAGGAAGCGGTCGCGCTGCAGGTCATTGGTGGGGTGCTCGGGTTCGTCGCCGCAGGCCAGGTGGGAGAAGATCGCGCGGAAGCGCACGGCCTGCTCGTCCACGAGAGCCCGCAGTTCGGCGAGCGCCTGCGGATACTCGACCGTCGACAGGCCGTTGCGATTGAGGCCGGTGTCCACCTTGAGGGTGACCGTCGCGGCGCGGCCCGTGCTCCGCACCGCCGCTTCGACCGCGCGCAGCTGACTGACCGTGGACACGCCGATCTCGATGTCGGCGGCGATCGCGGCGGCGTAGTCGGCGCTGGAGTCGTTGAGCCAGCTCAGGATCGGCGCGGTGATGCCCGCCTCGCGCAACGCCACGGCCTCATCGATCGAGGTGACGCCGAGCTCGGCCGCCCCCGCGGCCAGCGCCGCCTTGCCGACCGCCACGGCGCCGTGGTTGTAGCCGTCCGCCTTGACCACCGCCATCACGGCGGCGTCGCCCGCGTGGTCGCGCAGGATGCGGACATTGTGGGCGATGGCATCCAGGTCGACGACCGTCTCCGGGCCGCCTGGCCACGCGTCGAGGGCGCGCTGAGCGTCGCGGTCGTTCGACGGGTAATCGCCTGGCCGGCTGTCGGGCATATCCGGTGTGTTACCCATGTGCTCCCGAAATCAGTAATTGGACGTCGATTGTGATCGAGTCTATTTGTGGCGCCGGAGTCGGGTAGCGCCGAGTTGTCCCGGTGGTGTCCTGCGGCACAGATCTATCGGGGAACGCATGAGGTGATCCGCGAGCCGGTTTCGATCCGGCAGCGGGATCAGTCCTCGGCCCGGGCGAGGGCGCGCAGGGTCCGGATGGCGGGGCGCAGGTGCTCGAGCAGCGGGGTCGCCGAGACGGGCGTCGG
>NZ_BAGH01000065.1 GCF_000308715.1 Nocardia tenerifensis NBRC 101015 | reverse complement strand
CGCGTCGCTCCGCTCGAACGGGTAGCCGGACCGCGCGGAGCCCATGGCCCGGTCGCCCAACGACTTCTCCGTCAGCAGGGCGACCGCGCGCCCGTCGAAGGCGGCGGCGCGGGCATGCCAGCCGAGCTGGCGCAGCAGCGAACCCTCGGTGCTCGCGGCCAGGGAAAGCACGATCGGATCGACGCTGCGGGCGCGGACAATTCGTAATTCGGCGCGGGCCGCGGCATACCGTCCCTGCCCGCCGAGAATCACTGCCCGATACCAGGATCCGAGCGCGTCGGACGCGGTCGGCAACTCGGCAGCGGCGCGGCCGGGGTGCGCGCCGAAGGCGCTCTCGGCGAGTATCTCCAGTGGGGCATCTCCGAGCGGAGCAGGTGCGAACACGGCGGAAACTCTATCCCGGCGCGCGTGCCCTCGGCCGGGACAAAGACCGCGGCCGACCGACCGGCAACCGCTCAGCATTTTCGACGCTTTGCGATGTTTCGATCAGGTAAATCTCGTACCGGCAATCTCCGAGCGCGTGCGTTCGGAATTCACATGCGTTTCGCGCAATTAACCTCGGCGCCCCGTTTACGCCATCTCCGATGCGGCCGCGGCCCCCGCCGCCGGAGGGCGCTGTGACCACGCCCACCCGGCCACCCCTGGGCTCTGACCGGGACACTGCCCCCAAAAATGGGGCGTACCAGCGGAAATGAGACCCAGACGTACGCAGGGGCCAGCCACCGGCCACTGGTCAACCGATCAGTATCCCCGGAACCAATGCGAAAAGTAAACAGCTCAGAGGTTAAATTTCGCAGCCCGAGATTTGGAAAACTGCTGCGCCGAACTATTGACGGAATTTCGCGGCTGGACCTAACGTAGCTCATCGCCACGGTCGGCGCCGCGCGAAATTGCAGCGACCGCAACGGGCGAGCACAGGGGCACCCGCCGACACAGCGCCGTGGCCCACCACACTTCGCAGAACAACTGCTCGACAACGCTGACGAGCTCGCACCACGAGGAGTTCACACAATGCCCATGCCGACCCACCTCCCCGGGCCGAACGCCGATGTCTGGGATTGGCAGATGCGAGGGTCCTGCCGCGGGCAGGACTCGGCCGTGTTCTTCCATCCCGACGGCGAACGTGGCCGAGCACGTACCGCGCGCGAGTTGCGCGCCAAGGAGATCTGCCGGGCCTGCCCGGTGCTGATGCAGTGCCGCAGCCACGCCCTCAAAGTCAGCGAGCCCTACGGCATCTGGGGCGGCATGTCCGAGACCGAGCGCGAGATGCACGCTCGCCGCAATCGGCGGCGCATGGCGGTATAGCCGGCGGCGACCGGTGGTGTAATCGGCGCGCACGGCGCCGCAGTCGACGGCGCCCGGCGGTCCAGCCGAAATCGCTCCCATCCATGAGGGGCGTCGCGCCGAATCCCTAGCAAACAACCGGCAGGCGACACGCGGTCACCACCGCCCCGTCTGCCGCGGCGACTACCCGACGCCGCATACCCTGTCGAGCCCTGCGTTTCGCGTTAGCTAGCGGCGTGTCACGGCGTGTCTTTATGGCCCGCGACGTGGCGTGTCGAAGGTTTCCGCAAAGTCGCTGGGCCACAGGTGCTTTGCCGACACCCCAGCCGAAGGGAGGTTATAGCGGCACGCTACGGTGGTGACCGATGACACAGAATGGAGCGTTGTGACAACGCGGCAGCCGGCCGCAGAGGGCGACTCGTTCCGAAGAGATGCCTTCCCACCCGGTGTGGATTCTGCGGTTACGGCCCGCGCCGCCGAGAGCATCGAACTCGCCGATCTGCTACATCGATGCGGCCGGTCCGATCAGGAAGCCTTCGCCGAGCTATACGACCGGACGTCCGCGCGCGTCTTCGGTCTGGTGCTGCGCGTCCTGCACGACCCCGGCTATGCCGAGGAGACGACGCAGGAGGTCTATCTCCAGATCTGGCGTACAGCGGCCACTTTCGACGCCGACAAGGGGTCGGCGGTGACGTGGTTGATGACCCTCGCCCACCGACGGGCGGTCGACCGGGTGCGCGCCGAGCAGGCCCACACCCAACGCGAAGTCGCCTACGGAATAAGGATTCTCGGTAACGAATTCGACGAGGTGACCGAAGAGGTAGAGCGAAGGCTCGAACAACAGGCCGTCCTCGAGGGGCTCGCGTCCTTGACCGACACCCAGCGAGAAGCCATCTCGCTCGCCTACTACGGCGGGCGAACCTACGCGGAGGTCGCGCAGTACCTCGGAGTAGGGTTACCGACCGTTAAGTCCCGGATACGGGACGGATTGACACGACTCAAAAGAAGTTTGGGGGTGACGTGAGATGAACGAACGCCAGGTCGATCTCGCGCACACCGTCGCGCTCGGATCGATCGACGACGTGGACCACCATGAGGTGCAGGACCTGCTCGACACCGACGACCCCGCCCTACGTGCGGAGTTCATCTCGGAGATAAGACAGACGAGAGAAGCGCTCGCCACGCTCGCCACCGCGACGGCGACCCCGCCGCCCGCCGCACTGCGCAGCCGACTGCTCGCCGCGATAGCCGCCGAAGAGCCCATGTATCGACGAAATCAGTAGTCACGATTCGCAAAGCGAAGGCCCCCGGACCCGAGTCCGAGGGCCTTCTTGGTTTCTGCCCCAGCTTCGCGAGACTCAGCTCAGTGGCTGTGCCCGTGGTGGCTGTGGTCGGGCGCCTCTTCGGCGGGCTTGTCCACGACCGCGCTCTCGGTGGTCAGGATCATCCGCGCCACCGACGCCGCGTTCACGACGGCCGAGCGGGTCACCTTCACCGGGTCGACGACGCCGTCGGAGAGCAGGTCACCGTAGCTGAGGGTGGCGGCGTTGAAGCCTTCCTTGCCCTCGGCGACCTTGCTGACCACGACGGAACCGTCCACGCCCGCGTTGGTGGCGATCCAGAACAGCGGAGCCGACAGCGCGCCGCGCACCACCTCGACGCCGACCGCCTCGTCGCCGGTCAGCGAGTCGCGCAGCTCGGCCAGCTTGGCGGACGCCTGCACCAGCGCGGAGCCGCCGCCGGGCACGATGCCCTCCTCGACGGCGGCCTTGGCCGCGCTCACCGCGTCCTCGACCCGGTACTTGCGCTCCTTGAGCGCGGTCTCGGTGGCCGCGCCGACCTTGATCACCGCGACGCCGCCGGACAGCTTCGCCAGCCGCTCCTCGAGCTTCTCGCGATCCCAGTCGGAGTCGGTGGCCTCGATCTCCCGGCGCAGCTGGGCGCCGCGGGCCGCGATGTCCTCCGGGGTGCCGACGCCGTCGACGATCGTGGTGTCGTCCTTGGTGACGACGATGCGCCGCGCCTGGCCGAGCACGTCCAGACCGGCCTCGCGCAGCGAGATGCCGAGATCGGGGTTGATGACGGTGCCCGCGGTGACCACGGCCAGGTCGTCGAGGAACGCCTTGCGGCGATCGCCGAAGAACGGCGCCTTGACCGCGACGGCCTTGATCGTCTTGCGGATGGAGTTGACCACCAGGGTGGACAACGCCTCGCCCTCGACGTCCTCGGCGATGATCAGCACCGGCTTGCCGGACTCGGCGATCTTCTCGAGCAGCGGCAGGAAGTCCGGCAGCGAGCTGATCTTCTCGCGGTGCAGCAGGATGAGCGCATCCTCCAGCACGGCCTGCTGGCTGTCGGTGTCGGTGACGAAGTAGGGCGAGAGGTAGCCCTTGTCGAACTGCACGCCCTCGGTGACCACGAGCTCGGTCTGCGTGGTCGAGGACTCCTCGACGGTGACCACGCCGTCCTTGCCGACGACGGTCAGCGCCTTGCCGACCATCTCGCCGATCTCCTCGTCGCGCGAGGACACGGTGGCGACCTGGGCGATCGCGGTCTCGCCGGACACTGGGGTGGCCGCGGCGAGCAGCGCCTCGGAGACCGCGTCGGCGGCCTTGGCGATGCCGGAGCCCAGCGAAATCGGATTCGCGCCCGCCGCAACGTTCTTCAGGCCGGCGCGGACCAGCGCCTGGGCCAGCACGGTCGCGGTGGTGGTGCCGTCACCGGCGACGTCGTTGGTCTTGGTGGCGACGCTCTTCACCAGCTGCGCGCCGAGGTTCTCGAACGGGTCTTCCAGGTCGACGTCGCGCGCGATGGTGACACCGTCGTTGGTCACGGTCGGACCGCCGAAGGCCTTCGCGAGCACCACGTGGCGGCCGCGCGGACCGAGGGTGACCTTGACGGCGTCGGCGAGCTTGTCGACTCCGCGTTCCAGAGCCCGGCGAGCCTTCTCGTCGAACTCGATCTGCTTTGCCATAAGTCCTATTCCTTGGATTACAGGGGCGGCCTCGAGCAAGCGCTCTCGGCTCGAGATGACACTGCCCCGGCCCCGCACAGCGGAACCGGGGCAATATCACGACGACTCGATCCCGGCGGTCGGGTGGACACGGAACGTCACCGCTCGCTCCCGGCCTGCGCCGGGACGACCGCGCGGGGCGCGGTCACTTGGTGACGACGGCCAGCACGTCGCGCGCCGACAGGATGAGGTACTCCTCGCCCTGGTACTTGATCTCGGTGCCGCCGTACTTGCTGTAGATGACGGTGTCACCCTCCTTGACGTCGACCGGGATGCGATCACCCTTGTCGGTGACGCGGCCTTCGCCGACGGCGATGACGGTGCCCTCCTGCGGCTTCTCCTTCGCCGTGTCGGGGATGACCAGGCCGGAGGCCGTCGTCGTCTCGGCCTCGTTGGCCTGGACGAGGATCTTGTCCTCGAGCGGCTTGATGTTCACGCTCGCCACGTTGAGCCCTCCACTTTCAGGGGATGTCGTCCGCAACTGTTGTTCCGGACCATCGGTATCAGGTTTTGATGCTGACCCTGTCGCATAGCCCCGTCGTCGCGGGTGCCGGGACCCCTGCTCAGTAGTCAAAACTGCCTGGCACACGCCCGGTGCACCGGTCGGACCGAGGTCCGGCCGCGCACATCAGCAGTGCCGACTAGCACTCTATACATGAGAGTGCCAGCGCTCAAGGCCGGGATGTGCCAATTTCAGATCGCCACGCCCGCAGTGGCCCCCGACACGCCCGACGCACGGCCGGAGGGGTTTTCAAGAGATCCGGAAAACTGTAACGTTCGGATAACGGATTGTGACAGTATTGACGACGGTCGCCGTCCGACCGCTGTGTTCGTCACGAACCAGTCCCGTCGGAGACCAGGGGTTGTCACAGAACGTACGTCGCTACACCGCTCGGCGTCACCGAATACCTCAGCGTGATCCGAAGTTCCGGCGTTATCGAACACCCAAGCGTCACAGCACAACCAGCGCCATCCGAGCTGCACCAGAGAGCTAGCCACACGTGATCCATCGCCGGTCCTCGCGACCCATCCGGGTATCGGGCCCCACGGGGTTTGCCGTCCGGATCGTCCGTCGACCACATGGCGAGTCGGCAGTCCAATCGAGATGGCCTGTGGAACAGAGCGCTTACGCGAGACACGCCCGACGCGACAAATGCTCTGTGCCGCAGAACCATCCGCTCGAAGGGAGGTGAATGAACATGCGAACGTCACTCGGTATCTCGGCCGGGTCCGAGGTCGTGTGCTCGGCGCTCGTCGCCACCGCGCCGAACGGCGCGCAGAGCTTCGACTACCGCGTCGTGTCCGCCGACGCGGCGCACTCCGACCTCGGCGATCTCGTCGCGTCGTCGATCGAGCTGATGACCAACCAGCTGCCGACACAGCTGGCCCACGACCCCGGCTACCCCGTCGGCGCGCGCTTCGGCGGCGCCAAGCCGCGCACCACGGAGCCGCCGACCAGTCCCCCGCCGACCAGCGTCGCCGTCGCCTACCGCGGCAAGGAGCAGGCGCAGGCGATCCGCTCGGCCACGGGCAAGCAGCGGGAACTGAAGCTCGTCCCGGAGGGCACCGCCGCGCTCACGTACCTGCGGCACACCGGCCTGCTCGACCGCTACGAGACCGTGGCCATCGTCGACCTCGGCGCGACCGGCCTCAGCGTCACCGTGGCCGACCAGGTCGACGGCACCGTGCTCCGATCCGAACGCACGATCGCGATCAGCGGCAACGCCATCGACGACCTCATCTATCACCACCTGGTCGACCTGCACTACGCCCGGCGCGGCACCCGCCCCAACCGCGGCATGCTGACCAATCGCGGCCGCGCGGCCAAGGAACACCTGTCCGTCGCGCCCGCCGTCACCATCGACCACGTCGCGGGCAGGCCGCTCAAGCTGAGCCGGGCCGACTTCGAGGAGCTGATCGCCGATCTGCTGCGCGAGACCTCCGTGTTCGTCGCGGCGGTGTTCGCACGGGCGCCGAAGTTCCCGCAGGCGGTGACGGTGATCGGCGGCGGAGCCAACATCCCCGCCGTCGTCGACACGCTCGGTGCGCGGCTGGACGTGCCGGTGTTCACGGTCGAGGATCCCGACGCCGTGATCGCGAAAGGCGCGGCGCTGGTCGCGGATTCGGTGCAGCCGTCGGTGTTCCCGGTGGCCGCGCTCGGCGCCGACGCGCCGGTCGGCACGTTCACGAAGGTGGTCGGCACGCTGGCGGGGGCGATCGTGGTGGTCGGGCTGATCATCGGCTACGGCGTGAAGACCTTCGCGCCCACCTCCGACGACGAGGTCTCCCCGGCCGGCACCACGAGCGGGGTGTCGCAGCTGCCGCCGTCGCCGGGCATCGTGCCGCCGACCGGTGCGGGCACCTCGACCAGCGGACGGAACCAGGAGAGCACCAATCGTCCACCGGGCGGCAACATTCCGCCGATCACCCAGGATCGGGGTCAGCCGTCGAGCACGCCGACTCCCGGGCCGACGCCCACGCCGACGCAGCCGACGCTGCGCCCGGACCCGAACCTGCCCGTGATCCCGTTCCCGGAGCTGCTCGGCCCACTGTTCGGCAATGCCACGCCCCCGCAGCCGGGTTCGACCTGGCCGGACAAGAACCGGCCGAGCACGCCCCAGAATCCCGCGCCCATCCCGCCGAAACCCGCGCAGTCCTTCCTACCGTTGCCGCCCCGGCAGAATTCGGGCTCGGCCCATATCGGCGCGGGAAACCCCTGGCAGTTGGGCGAGACGGACTGACCCGTCCGGCTGGAAAGTTCAGCCGACCCGGCTGACCGAGACCGGCAGCCCCGGATCGGTCGCGACCGTCAATGGCGACGGCTTCGCACCACCGGCGATCACATGCGCACCGAGCGCCGCGATCATCACCCCGTTATCCGTGCACAGCCTCGGCTTCGGCACCCGAAGCGTCAATCCGGCCGCCGCACAACGCTCCTCGGCCATCGAACGGATCCGCGAGTTCGCCGTCGCGCCGCCGCCGAGCACCAGCGTGTCCACGCCGACATCCTGCGCCGCCCGCACCGCCTTCATGGTGAGCACGTCGGCCACCGCCTCCTGGAAGGACGCGGCGATGTCCGGGATCGGCAGATCCTCGGCGGTCAACCCGCTGCGCTGAGCCGACTCGACATAGCGCGCGACGGCCGTCTTCAGTCCGGAGAACGAGAAATCGTAGCGCGCGTCCCTCGGCCCGGTCATGCCGCGCGGAAACGCGATCGCCCGCGAATTCCCCTGCGCGGCGGCCGCGTCCAGCGCGGGCCCGCCGGGGAAGCCGAGCCCGAGCAGCCGCGCCACCTTGTCGAACGCCTCGCCCGCCGCGTCGTCGACGGTGCTGCCCAGCTCGACGATCGGCTCGGCCAGATCGGTGACCCGCAGCAGATGCGTGTGCCCGCCGGAGACGAGCAGCGCCACGCACGGCGGCATCGGGCCGTGCTCGAGCGTGTCCACCGCGACGTGCCCGCCGAGATGGTTCAGCGCGTAGAACGGCACATCCCACGCCGCCGCATAGGCTTTCGCGGCCGCCACCCCGACCAGTAGCGCGCCGGCCAGGCCGGGGCCGATGGTCACGGCGAGCGCGTCGGGCTTGGCGATGCCCGCCGCGGCCAGCGCCCGGCGCATGGCGGGCACGATCGCCTCGAGGTGTGCCCGCGACGCGATCTCGGGCACGACGCCGCCGAAGCGCGCGTGCTGATCGACGCTGGAGGCGACCTCGTCGGCGAGCAGTTCGCAGCTGCCGTCGGGATTCCGGCGCACGATGCCGACACCGGTTTCGTCGCAGGAACTTTCGATGCCCATGATGATCACGAGAGAACCTCGTCCGGGAGGGGCAGCGCGCTCAGCGCGGGCCTGCGCATGGTGTAGGCGTCGGCGCCGCTGGGGTGGTAGTAGTTCTTGCGCAGTCCGATGATGTGGAAACCGTGCTTGGCGTACAGCGCGATCGCGGGTGTGTTGTCGGTGCGCACCTCGAGAAACACCGGCCCGCCGCGCTTGCCGGCCTCGGCGAGCAGCGCCTCGAGCAGCAGCGTGCCGATCCCGGCGCGCAGGCAGTTCGGATCGACGCCGATGGTGTGCACCTCGGCCTCGGGGTGCTCGTCGTCGCCGAGCAGCGCGACGCCCGCGTAGCCGACCATCCGCCCCTCGTCGTCGCGGGCGGTGATGTAACGATTGTGCGGTGCGGCCAGTTCCGACTGGAACGCGACCGCGTGCCAGGGATCGTCCTCGGGAAACAGCAGCTGCTCGAGTTCGACGCAGCGCTCGATGTCGGCGGTGACCATCGGCTCGATCCGGATCGGCATGGCGGTCACGCTCCCGTCCGGTCGAGGGCGCGGTAGCTCTTCTCGACGGCGTCGGGCCTGCGCAGGTACAGCGGCACCAGCGGTTCGGGCACGGCCCGCGCGAGCACCTCGGCCGCCGCGACCTGAACCAGTCCCGCGGGCGACGGCGTCTCCACCGGAAGCACGGGCAGGTCGAAGAAGTCGACGTGCGAGGCGGATCCGGCGATCACCGTGGCCTGCGCCATGTCGACCTCGCTCGGCTTGGCCACCTCCGGCCCGGCCACGCGCGCCCCGTCGCGGTAGCGCGCCCAGTACACCTCGCGGCGGCGCGCGTCGGTGACCACGAGCAACTCGCTGCCGGGTGTGAGGTCCGATACCGCGTCGGCGGCGATCGCGTCGAGGCTGCACACGCCGTACACCGGAAGGCCGAGCGCGTCACCGAAGGCGGCGGCCGTCGCCATGCCGACGCGCAGCCCGGTGAACGGGCCGGGCCCGATGCCGACCACGACCGCGTCCAGGTCGGACCTGGAACACCCTGCCTCGCTGAGGCATTCGAGGATCTGCGGGGTGAGCACCTCGGCGTGGGCACGAGCGTCGACCCGCACGCGCGAGGCGAGCAGGCGGGTGGTGTGGCGAGCGACCGGTAAGCGTTCGACCGCGCCGCCGTCCCCGATCACCGGTAGGCGGTCGCCACCGACGGTGGCCACGTCAGGTGCGGCCTGCTCCAGTTCCACCAATCCCGCTGTCACGGCGGGTGTCGCGGTGTCGACGCTCAATACCAGCATGATTGACCCAACGATACCGGTTGGTAGCTGCCGCCGGTGCGGAGCTATCGGGTAGTTAATCGACCCATTCCCATTCGGCGGTGCGCACGTCCGAATCGGGTTCGCGCGCGAGCAGCACGCGCAGGTGCCGATCGGTCAGGTGCTCCACGACGCCGCGGCCCCACTCGACCACGACCACCGCGTGGTGCAGATCGGTGTCGAGGTCGAGCGCGTCCAGCTCGTCCAGGTCGCCGCCGAGCCGGTAGGCGTCCACGTGCACCAGCGGCACCGCGCCGTGCCCGGCGCCCGCCCGGTGCTGCCGGGCGATGATGAACGTCGGCGAGCTGACCCGGCCCTGCACGCCCAGTCCCGCGGCGATGCCCCGGGTGAGCGCGGTCTTGCCCGCGCCGAGCGGACCGTCGAGGACGACGAGGTCGCCCGCGCCGAGTTCGGCCGCGAGCTCGCGCCCCAGCGCCTCGGTATCGGCGACGGTGGGCAGGGTTCGCCGCTGCCGGTCAGCCACGCTTCACCTCCGAAGCATCCGGCTCGAGCGCGCCCGCGCGCACGAGCAATCGATCGAGCGCGTCGTTGACCCTCTCGGGGAACTGCAGGTGCGGCATGTGCGCGGCGTCGTCGAATCGAATCAGCTCGCGGTTCGGCAGCTGTCGCGCGAGGGCGAGTGAATTGCGGAACGGGATCACCAGGTCGTGCACGCCGCCGAGGATCAGCACCGGCAGGTGCGCGAGGCCGGGCAGGGCGGCCGATTCATCGTGCAGCTCGATGGCTTTCAGGAATTTCACGATGGTCTCGACCGGCGTCCGGTTGATCATCATGGTGGTGAAGCGCGACAGCGTGGGACTCACCGGACCGTGGAACGAGCTGACGTGCAGGATCGGCGTGATTACTTGGCGCGCGGTGGTGCGGCCCGCCTGGGCCAGCGCCGGCGCGGCGAGCACGGCCATCCGGACCCGATCGATCGCGGGGTTGCGCAGCAGCTGAGTGAGGCCCGTGGCGGTCACCTCCGCGGCGGCCGTGCAGAACAGCGCGATACCGATCACCCGCTGCGCGAACAACTCCGGGAACTGCGCGGCGGCGGCCAGCACCGCCATCCCGCCGAGCGAGTGGCCGACCAGCACCACCCGGCCCTTCGGCGCGCCCGCCGCGATCACCGCCGCCAGATCGCGCCCGAGCTGGGCGACGGTGCAGCTGTCCGTCTTCGGCGTGCCGGAGCGGCCGTGGCCGCGCAGATCGAACAGCAGCAGACGCGCGCTTGCGCCCCAACGCTTTTCGAGGTCGCGGCGCTGAAAGTGGAAGGACTCCATGGTGTTGCAGAAGCCGTGCACGAAGATCACGGTGACCGGGGCGTCGGCGGGTCCGCATTCGCGGGTGGCCAGGCGGACGCCGT
>NZ_BAGH01000066.1 GCF_000308715.1 Nocardia tenerifensis NBRC 101015 | reverse complement strand
CCGAGGACGGCACGATTCCGGACGTGGGCGGCCCGCAACTCGGCGTCCGGGCTGCGCAGCCCGCACTCGACCCCGTTGCCGCGCCCGCACCGTGCCCCGGTGGGCGCGACGGTCGCGGCCCCGGCGCCGCAGCGGACCAAGGCGCCGCAGTCCAGCAACGCGCCGCTGGCGATCGCCGTCGGCCTGCTGATCGGCCTGATCGTCATCATCGCGATCATCATCGCGTTGATGTAGTCCCGCGCGGAGTCAGTCGATGCGGCGGCGATGCGCCCATCGGGTGAGCGCGTTGCGGTTGGACTGCTGGGTTTTGCGCAGCACGTTGGAGGCGTGGGTCTCCACGGTCTTCACCGAGATGAACAGGTTCTCGGCGATCTCGCGATAGGTGTAGCCGCGGGCGAGCAGCCGCAGCACCTCGAGTTCGCGCGGGGTCAGCGAGTCCAGCTCCGGATCGAGCGGGGGCTCGGGCACCTGCGACTTGCCGGTGAACGAGTCGAGCACGAAACCGGCGAGCCGTGGGCTGAACACCGCGTCGCCGCCGGCCACCCGGCGAATTCCGTCGGCCAGCTCGGCGCCCGAGATCGTCTTGGTCACATAGCCTCTGGCGCCGGCCCGGATCACCGCGATCACGTCCTCGGCGGCGTCGGACACGCTCAGCGCCAGGCACACCGGCCCCTCCTCGATGCCCGCGAGCACCGCGACGCCGCCACCGTCGGGCATGTGCACGTCGAGCAGGACCACATCCGGCTGCGTCGCCTTGATGCCCGCGATCGCCTCGGCCACCCCGCCGGCCTCGCCGACGACCTCCATGTCGGTTTCCCTGCTCAACTCCGCTCGCACACCCGACCGGAACACGGCGTGATCATCGACCAAAAAGACCCGCACGGACCGTTCCTCCGCCTCTCCGCGATTCTCGACGGCCGGACGCGCCGCGCCGGTTTCGTCACCCCGAACGGCCGTCACACTACGGCACACGCGAGGCTTCCGAAACCTCGACGGGGATCGGCTCGACCTCCGGCTCCTGCTCACCGGAGTCGGTGCGCGGCATGGTGATTCGCACCTCGGTGCCCCGGCCGGGAGCGGACAGGATCTCCACCTGGCCGCCGCGGCGCTCGATCCGGCCGCGAATGGACTTCGCCAGGCCCTGCCGGTCCTGCGGCACCGCGGCGGTGTCGAAACCGGCGCCCCGATCGCGCACGAAGATGCTCACCTGGTGTGGCTCGGTCTCGGCGAACAGGTCGATCTCCGGGACGCCCGCGTGCTTGGCGGCATTCACCAGCGCCTCCCGGCTGGCGCCGAGCAGCGCGGTGAAGTGCTCCTTGGGCAGGCCCGCGCCGGTCTCGCCGATATCCATCGACACGTCGCCGACGGTCACCGGGGTCACCTTCACGCCGTGCTGATCCTCCACCTCACCCGCGATGGTGCGCAGCGCGGCGGCCAGGCTCGACTGCGCGGGGGCCGAATCCTCGAACAACCATTTGCGCAGTTCCCGCTCCTGACTGCGCGCCAGGCGCAGCACCTCCTGCGGGTCCTCGGCCTGGCGCTGGATCAGTGCCAGCGTCTGCAGGACCGAGTCGTGCAGGTGGGAGGCGATCTCCTCGCGCTCCTCGTTGCGGATGCGGGCGGAGCGCTCGGCGTTCAACGCCCGCATCATGCGCAGCCACAGCGGCACCGTCAGCAACCCGGCCCCGACCAGCGTGACGGCCACCGCGATCAACGCGGACCCGAGCGAGCTCAGATCGATCCTGGCCAGCACCACCACGCCGAGCCCGGCCACGATCAGCGTGCCGCCCGCGACGATGCGCGCCCACGTCACCACCGAGGGCCGCGCGGGCAGGCCGAGCAGCGACCGCGGGCCGTCCGCGTCGTACTCCCGCCACACCAGCGCCGCGCCGATGGCGACGACGATGATGGGCGCGATCACACTCGCCGCGGTCCCGCTGAACAGCCACGACACCCCGACCGCGAGGCCGATGCCGAGCAGCGCGAGCCCGATCGCCTGACGCCGTTCCGAGCCGGAGGCCTTCGCCACGTCCGAGCCGCCGGGGGTGAAGATCCACAGCAAACCGTAGGTGACGATGCCCGCCCCGAACGCGGACAGCAGCACGAACGCCATCCGCACCTTGAACACGTCGACGCCGAGGTGGTCGGCGAGCCCGCCGGCCACGCCGCCGACGATCCGCCCGCCCGAGCGACGCACCATCCTGGCGTGCGGCGGGACGCCGAGGTCGACCACCGGAGCCGGTCCGAAACCGCGTGCGGCGTCGAACCCGCGCGCGGTATCGAACCCTCGGGCGTCGAACGAGGGCGCAGACGGATACATGCTTTCGATAGTGGCACGCCCCGCCGACAGCTAGCATCAGGAATCTCCCTGATCTTCGGTTGTCCGATGGATGACGTTCTCGGGCCCGGCCGGGTACATAAGGATCTCCGAGATTGTTCAGGGTTCTCCCCGATGCGCGGATGCGCTGGTCAAGCACAGGATGGGAGCCATGACGAAAACGAACTTCGGCGATCAGCTCCAGCAGATCTGGCGCACCCGGCCGGTGCGGTTGCCTCGGCAAGGGCCGATCGCAGGCGTGGCCGCCGGGTTCGCGCAGCGGTACAACGTCGATCCCGTGCTGGTGCGGGTGGCCTTCGTGGTCTCCGCCATCTTCGGCGGATCCGGAGTGGTGCTCTACCTTCTGGCCTGGCTGCTGTTCAGCGCGGCAGGCGACGAGTCGTCCGCGGCGGAGTCGCTGGTCGGCAAGGGGCACAGCTCTCAGTCGCAGACCAAGACGATCGTGTTGATCGTCGCGCTCGCCATCGCGGTGAGCACCATGGGCCCCGTCGGCGTCGGTCTCGGTGGTTCCGGGCTGATCAGCATGGCGCTCATGCTGGCGGGCTGGTGGATGCTGCATCTGCGCAATCCCGAGCCGCCGCCGGGCACCACGAGCGAGTTCAGCGGATTCATCGTCGACAACGGCATCGCGGCGACCGGCTACCCCGGCGCGGTCTTCCCGCAGGGTCCGCAGCGGACGGCCGGCGATATGTACACGCCGCCGACCAGCGTGTACACGCCGTACACGAAGCTGCCGGACGCTTACGTCCCGGAGACACCGAGCGAAGCGGAAATCGTGCCGTCGCAGCAAGATTCCGGTTCGGGCACCGAATCCAAGCTGGCGCAGCAGGTTTCCGGCTCAGATACCGAAACCGTACTGACGCCAAGCGATTCCGGCACCACTCAGGCACCGATCGCCGACGCGGAGACCGTCGTGCTGCACAAGGGCGATCAGGAACCGGCCGACAAGAACACCCAGCCTCGACTCGAAAAAGCCGACGCCCCAATCGATCTCGACAAGGGCGATACCGAGGTGATCGACACCGCCGCGGACTCGACGCCTTCTGCCTCAGGCCCGTCGCTCGACAAGGACTCGGCCTCCGGCGGCACCTTCGTGCCGAAGCCCCCGACCCCGGCCACCCTCGGCCGCCCGACCCCACCCTCCTGGGACCCGCTCGGCGTCGCCCCCCTTGCCTGGGATCTGCCCGAACCGACCCCGGCCCGCACCGTCGTCGCGCCGCCGCCCAAGCGCCCGCGCTCCCGGCTGACCCCGGTGGTCATCGGCCTGGCCATCCTCGCCGCCGCGGGGGCGGGCGCGCTGGCCGCCAGCGGTGTCGAGTGGATGACGCCCGGCCGGATCGCGGCGGTGGCGCTCGCGGTGATCGGCCTCGGCCTGGTAGTCGGCGCGTTCCTGCGCCGCGGCTACGGCCTGCTGGTGCTGACCGCGCCGCTGGCCGGGTTCGTCCTGCTGGCCTCGGCCGTCGGCCCGGTGGAGTTCGACCGGGGCGCGATGGGCGAGCACACCTGGACACCGACCTCGATCAATGAGCTCGACCCGTCGTACCGGGTGTCCATGGGCTCCGGCACGCTGGACCTGCGGCAGCTGAACCTGACCGAGAGCCGCACCGTCGACGTCGACGTACAGATGGGCGACTTCCAGGTGTGGGTGCCCGCGGGCATGACCCTGCACGTCAACTGCCACGAGACCATGGGCAATGCCGAGTGCGGCAACGCCGTCAGCGGTCCGAACACCCCGGGCGCGAAGGTGCTCACGCTGAACGCCGATGTCCGCGCCGGAAACGTGGAGGTGCACCGTGGCTGACAAATCCAAGGATTCGACCGACTGCCGCCGCGGCCCTTCCGTCTCGATGCTCATCGTCGGACTGCTCGTCCTCGGGGTGAGCGCATGGGCCTTCGTCGGCCCCGAGTCGTGGCCGTCGACCAGCGTGGTCCCGCTCGGCTGGATCGTGGTGCTCGTCGCCATCGTCGTCGGCATCGTGCTGGTGGTCTCCCCGCGCCGCCGACGCTGATCGACCAGACGAGAATGGCCCGTCCGATCGGACGGGCCATTCTTGTTGCGCTACAAGGGTTTCACTCCCACTCGATGGTGCCCGGCGGCTTGCTCGTCACGTCGAGCACGACCCGGTTGACCTCGGCCACCTCGTTGGTGATCCGGGTCGAGATCCGCTCGAGCACCTCGTAGGGCAGCCGGGTCCAGTCGGCGGTCATCGCGTCCTCGCTGGAGACCGGGCGCAGCACGATCGGGTGACCGTAGGTGCGGCCGTCGCCCTGCACGCCCACGCTGCGCACGTCGGCGAGCAGCACGACCGGACACTGCCAGATCTGCCGATCCAGCCCGGCCGCGGTGAGCTCCTCGCGCGCGATGGCGTCGGCCTGGCGCAGCGTGGCCAGCCGGTCCTCGGTGACCTCGCCGACGATGCGGATCGCCAGGCCCGGGCCGGGGAACGGCTGCCGGCCGACGATCTCCTCGGGCAGCCCGAGCTCGCGGCCCACGGCACGCACCTCGTCCTTGAACAGCAGGCGCAGCGGCTCGACCAACTCGAACTCCAGGTCGTCCGGCAGGCCGCCGACATTGTGGTGGCTCTTGATGTTCGCGGTGCCGCTGCCGCCGCCGGACTCGACGACGTCGGGGTACAGGGTGCCCTGCACCAGGAACTCGACCTTCGGGGCGGCGTCCGCCTCGGCGTCGTTCGTCTGCTCGATGACGACCTCGGACACCGCGTCCTCGAAGGAGCGGATGAACTCGCGCCCGATGATCTTGCGCTTCTCCTCGGGGTCGGTGACGCCCTTCAACTCACCGAGAAACTTGTCGACCGCGTCGACGGTGACCAGCTTGGCCCCGGTCGCGGCGACGAAATCCTGCTGCACCTGCTCGCGTTCCCCCGCCCGCAGCAGGCCGTGATCGACGAATACACAGGTCAACCTGTCGCCAATGGCGCGCTGCACCAGCGCGGCGGCGACCGCGGAGTCGACACCGCCGGAGAGCCCGCAGATGGCATGCCCGTCGCCGACCTGCTCGCGTACCGCGGCGATCAGCGAGTCGGCGATGTTCGCGGGGGTCCAGGTGGCGCGGATGCCCGCGATCTCGTGCAGGAACCGGCTGAGCACCTGCTGTCCGTGCGGCGAATGCAACACCTCCGGATGGTATTGCACACCGGCCAGGCGCCGGGCGCGATCCTCGAACGCGGCGACCGGTGCGCCCGCGGTGGTGCCGGTGACCTCGAAACCCTCGGGCGCGTCGGTGACCGCGTCGCCGTGACTCATCCAGACCGGCTGAATGGTAGGCAGACCGCCGTGCAGCACGCCGCCGTCGATATTGAGCTCGGTGCGGCCGTACTCGCGGGTGCCGGTGTGCGTCACCGTGCCGCCGAGCGCCTGGGCCATCGCCTGGAAGCCGTAGCAGATGCCGAAGACCGGCACGTCGAGATCGAACAGCCGCGCGTCCAATTGCGGTGCGCCCTCGGCATACACGCTGGACGGGCCGCCGGACAGAATCACGGCGAGCGGCTGCTTCTCCGCGATCTCCGCCACCGTCGCGGTATGCGGGATCACCTCCGAGAACACACTCGATTCACGGACCCGCCGGGCGATCAGCTGGGCGTATTGCGCGCCGAAGTCGACGACGAGGACCGGTCTCTGTGTTTCTGCCACCGACTCAGTTTAGTGAGCCCGCCGCGCACCCGAACCATCGGCACAGCAGCTTCGCCGAGCCCCGGTCCAGCAAGCGAAAAGGCGAGCCGGCAAATCGCCCCACCAGTCCCCGCGCCGCTGGCTATCCTCGTGCTCGTGCCATTCGCCCGCGCGATCGACGCCGACATCCACTACGAGGACAGCGGCGGGAGCGGCCCGGTGGTGCTGCTAGCACACGAATTCTTCATGGACCGGACCATGTTCGCGGCCCAGATGGCCGCGCTGGCACCGGAATTCCGCATCGTCTCGTGGGACGCGCGCGGCCACGGCCGCACCAGGGACGAGGGTCTGCCGTTCACCTACTGGACCGCGGCCCGCGACGCGCTGACGGTGCTCGACCACCTCGGCGCCGAGCGCGCCGTCGTCGGCGGCACCGCGCAGGGCGGCTTCACCGCGTTGCGCACCGCGCTCATCGCGCCGGAGCGGGTGTCGGCGCTGATCCTGATCAGCACCGAGGCCAACGGCCCGACCCCCGAGCAGTCCGAGGCCACCCAGCGGTTCCTCGCGCAGTGGTACGACGACGGCTCGCGTGAGGAGGCGGCGAATCAGTTGGCGTCCTGGCTGATCGGCGACGACAACTGGTACCGCACGATCTGGACCACCCGCTGGCTGCTGCGCGACTGCCACGGCATCGAGGTAGCCGCGGGCTGCCTGCTCAGCCGGGACTCGGTGCTGGAGCGGCTGTCCGAGATCACCTGCCCCGCCCTGGTCATCCACGCCACCGACAGCGGCATCCCGCCCGACCGGGCCAAGCAGCTGACGCAGGGAATCACCGGCGCGACCTACGTGGAGATCCCGGGCGCCCGGCTCGCGGTCACCATGACCCACCCCGAACCGGTGAACATCGCCATGCGGCAGTTCCTGCGCGAGCGGATCAGCCCGTCACACGCGCGCTAGGCCCGTGTCGAAGTCCGGACGGGACTTCGACACGGGAGCTCATGCGCGAACGCTGAGACCGACCTTCTGGAACTCCTTGAGGTCCGAGTAGCCGGCCTTCGCCATCGAACGACGCAGGCCGCCAACGAGATTCAGCGAGCCGAACGGGTCGTCGGAGGGCCCGTACAGCACCTGTTCGAGGCTCGGGCGCACCGCGTCGCCGCTGCCGTCGTCCAGGTCCCACTCGACGCCGAGCAGCGAGCCGCGCGGCACCGACGGGTGCGCCGCGGCCGACGGCCAGTACCAGCCGCGGCCCGGGGCCTCGGCGGCCACGGCCAGCGGCACGCCGAGCATCGCGGCATCCGCGCCGCAGGCGATCGCCTTGGCCAGCTGACCGGAGGTCTCCACATCGCCGTCGGCGATGACGTGCACGTAGCGCCCGCCGGTCTCGTCGAGGTAGTCGCGGCGCGCGGCGGCCGCGTCGGCGATCGCGGTGGCCATCGGCACGCCGATGCCCAGCACCTCGCGAGTGGTGGTCGCGCCGGGGAACGAGCCGTAGCCGACGATGACGCCCGCCGCGCCGGTGCGCATGAGGTGCAGCGCGGTCCGGTGATCGCTGACGCCGCCCGCGACGACCGGCACGTCGAGCTCGGCGATAAAGGTCTTCAGGTTCAACGGCTCACCGTCGCCGACGTGCTCGGCGGAGATGATGGTGCCGTGCACCACGAGCAGGTCGACCCCCGCCTGCACCAGCGCGGGCGTGAGCGCGCGGGCGTTCTGCGGGCTCACCCGCACGGCGACGGTCACACCGGCCGCCCTGACCTGCGCGACGGCGGCGGCCAGCAGCTCGGGCTGCATCGGCGCCGCGTGCAGCTCCTGCAGCAGCGAGACGGCCCGCTCGTAGCCGCCCTTGCCGACGAGCTCGAGCAGCTGATCGATCTTCGCGGCGACGTCCGCGTGCCTGGCCCACAGCCCCTCGCCGTTGATGACGCCGAGGCCGCCGAGCCGCCCGAGCTCGATGGCGAACTCCGGCGAGACCAGCGCGTCGGTGGGGTGGGTGAGGAACGGGATCTCGAAGCGGTAGGCGTCGAGCTGCCAGGACAGCGACACCTGCTTCGACGAGCGGGTCCGGCGCGAGGGAACGATGTCGATATCGTCCAGCTCATAGGTACGCCGGGCGGTTCGGCCCATGCCGATCTCGACCATGTCGCGCACGCTAACTCCTTATCTTCGGCCGCGCGGGCGCGGCGTGTTCGTGGTCCCCAGTGCCGGCATCGCGAAGCGATTCGACCAGGGGTGGCGGTCGGGCGGCGGGTGGGCCGCGTGTCCGAGCGGTCGAGACTCTCGCCGGCGGCGCACGCGCTTCGACCGCTCGGACGCGCGACGGGCCACGAACGGCGCTCGCAGAACTCACGCTGTGGTGGCCGATGTTTGTGACGGAACGTCGCGACACAGGCTAACCGTCGTGCGCATTGGGGTTCATTGCGTCGCGGTCGAGCACCGTTTTTCGGCGCGCCCATTCGGGTTAGGCCTATGGGCTCAGTGTGCCATCTGCCGGCCCTGATTTGTTCATGAAAAGCCTGTTCCCCGCACGGACTCGGTCTCGTGCGGGGACATCGAGCAGGCTAGGCGCGCCCGGTGTAGTTCGGCGCCTCGACCGTCATCGTGATGTCGTGCGGGTGGCTCTCCTTGAGGCCCGCCGCGGTGATCTGCACGAACTGCGCTTCCTGCAGGTGCGCGATGGACTGCGAGCCGGTGTAGCCCATGGCCGCGCGCAGGCCGCCGACGAGCTGGTGGATGACCTGGTTGACGGGGCCGCGGAACGGCACCCGGCCCTCGATGCCCTCAGGCACCAGCTTGTCCTCGGCGAGCACGTCGTCCTGGAAGTAGCGGTCCTTGGAGAAGGACTTGGCCTGCCCGCGCCCCTGCATCGCGCCGAGCGAGCCCATGCCGCGGTAGCTCTTGAACTGCTTGCCGCCCACCAGGATCAGCTCGCCGGGCGACTCGGCGGTGCCGGCGAGCAGCGAGCCGAGCATCACGGTGGACGCGCCCGCGGCGATGGCCTTGGCGATGTCGCCGGAGAACTGGATGCCGCCGTCGGCGATCACCGGGACGCCGTGCGGCTTGCACGCGGCGACGGCCTCGAGGATCGCGGTGATCTGCGGCGCGCCGACCCCGGCGACCACGCGGGTGGTGCAGATGGAGCCGGGACCGACGCCGACCTTCACCGCGTCGGCGCCGGCCTCGACGAGCGCGAGCGCGCCCGCCCTGGTCGCGACGTTGCCGCCGACGATCTGGATCCGGTCACCAACCTCGGCCTTGATCTTGGTGACCATCTGCAGCACCTGCGACTGATGGCCGTGCGCGGTGTCGACGATGAGCACGTCGACCCCGGCGTCGGACAGTGTCATGGCGCGCGACCAGGCGTCGTCGCCGACGCCGACCGCGGCGCCGACCAGCAGACGGCCGTCGCGGTCCTTGGTGGCGTCCGGGTACTGATCGGTCTTGACGAAGTCCTTGACGGTGATGAGGCCGCGCAGCTTGCCGTTGCCGTCGACGATCGGCAGCTTCTCGATCTTGTGCCTGCGCAGCAGGCCGAGCGCGGCCTCCGCGGTGACGCCCTCCTGCGCGGTGATCAGCGGCGCCTTGGTCATCACCTCTTCGACCCGGCGGTTCTGGTCGACCTCGAAGCGCATGTCGCGGTTGGTGATGATGCCCACCAGGCTGCCGACCTCGTCCACCACCGGAAGGCCGGAGATGCGGAACCGGGCGCACATGGCGTCGACCTCGGCGAGGGTGTCCGACGGGCGGCAGGTGACCGGGTCGGTCACCATGCCCGCCTCGGACCGCTTCACGGTCTCCACCTGCGCGGCCTGATCGGCGGCGGACAGATTGCGGTGCAACACGCCCATGCCGCCGGCCCTGGCCATCGAGATGGCCATCCGCGCCTCGGTCACCGTGTCCATGGCCGAGCTGACCAACGGAGTCCGCAGGCGGATCTCCCTGGTCAGTTGGCTGGAGGTCTCCACAGAGCTGGGGATGAGATCCGAGGCGGCGGGCAGCAACAGCACATCGTCGAATGTGAGGCCGAGCATGGCGATCTTGTTCGGATCGTCACCACCCGTAGATGGGCGGACAGCGGTGCGTTCGCCCGATACGGGATTACTCATTCGGATCGACCCCTCCTGGACGTCGACAGCGACCGACGCCGGGGTCACCGACGCCGCGTGCGGCTGATGGGATGGACTGGGTGGCTCCGGGGGAATCGTGTCGGGTGCTCGCCGGGGCCTGACACCATGGTATCTGTCCCGCAAACTCGTCGGCGAAGTGAGCCCACCGGGGGAAGGCAGGGAGCCGGAGCCGAGCGGGGACGGGTGCGCACCGGCGAAACTTGCGGCCGACATAGCTGGCGCAGACCACCCTGTTCTGCGTACCGTGGGGATGTGCGTGACCATCTACCACCTGGCTTGCCGCCGGATCCGTTCGCCGGAGACCCCTCCGACCCGTCCGCCGCGCTCGACGCCATCGAGCCCGGTGAGCCGCTGGATCCCCACGAGCGCCTTGCGGTCGAGGAAGATCTCGCCGATCTGGCCGTCTACGAGGCGCTACTAGCGCACCGCGGCATCCGCGGGCTCGTGGTCAGCTGCGAGGACTGTCGGCAGGACCACTACCACGACTGGGACATGTTGCGCGCCAACCTACTTCAACTGTTGGTGGACGGCACCGTGCGCCCCCACGAGCCCGCCTACGATCCGACGCCGGAAGCGTACGTCACCTGGGACTACTGCCGGGGATACGCGGACGCCTCGATGAATGAGGCCTTTCACGGCGACGGATTCGACGGATTCGACAACTGAGGTTCGCAGTACCGAACCGATGACGCTCCCCCTCCGCGGAGCCCGCGTGGAGCGGTACACCGCGCTGTGATCTTCGACGCAGTCGCAACGGATCCCGGTACGCGGTCGACGGGGCATGACACCGGCGAAAGACAGAAAACCGACCGCCGTTCGGCAATCGGTTCTTGTCTTGTTCGAAACTTCTCGAGGGTGGCTGGCTAACTCGGCGTCGCCGCGCCGCCGCCCGACGGAATGACGAATGTGGTGGCCGGGCTGCCCTGCGTCGGCACCCGGGGCGGCACGCTCGGCGCGCCGCCGTTGTCCGCGGTCGGCTCGACCACCGTCGGCTTCGAGATGGTGGTCGGCGTCACCGGAGGTTGCGTGGTCGGCTCCGCCGTCGGCGGCGGCGTCGTCACCGTCGGCGGATTCGGCTTCTCGTCGGTCGTCGGCGTGCTCGGCTCGGTGGGTTCGGTCGGCTTGTCGCTCGGCTGACCCGGCTTCGTCTGCTGAACCGGCGGCACCGCGGTCTCGTTGCCCGACGGCGCCGGCTTCGTCGTCGTGCTCGAAGACGGATCGGTCGGCTTCGTCGACGTGCCCTGGTCCAGCTGATCGGCCAGGTCGCCGTAGCCCATGTCGCGCAGCTGGGCGACGAGTCGCTTCCACTCGGACATCAGCTTGTCGTGCCGCTCAGGGTTGTCGACCTGTTCGGCGTTGACCCGCGCCTGCTCGAGGCGATTCTTGGCCTGCGCCGGATTCTGGGTGATCAGCTTCCCCGCTTCATCCAGATCGGTGTCGGCCCGCTGCGCCACGGTGCTCTGCGCCGCCTGGCTGAAGACGACCTCCTTGACCTTCCACAGCGGATCGCCGGGTTCGGAACCGTAGGAGAACGCCGTCACGCCGCCGAAGATCAGGGCCAATGCCGCCGCGGCGCCGAGCAACGGGCGAACCAGCCGTAGCCGACGGGGGCTGCTGCCGCTGTGCGCCTCGTGCCGCACCTGACGTGCGCCGATCTCCTGATTGACCGCGGCGACGACCGCGTCGAGATCGGGCGCCGCGGGCATCGGCGGGGAGACCAGTTCCGCCCGCCAATCCGCGAGCAACGCCGCGAGTTGATATTCCTCCGCGCTGTCGGTCCGTACCGGGCCATCGCTTGCGATGGCTTCGATCAACGCGTCGTCGCGGCGTACCGCGGCGATGTCGATCGGGCCGGTGTCTTCGGACGCGTCGGCGTAGGGACCGCTGTTCCGCGATCCAAGCCGCGCTTTCCAGTCACCCCGACCGCGCTCGCCATCCCTAGCCATACATTTCACCTGCCCTCGCCACTTGAGACTTCAGTTTCGCGAGCGCCCTGTGCTGGGCCACTCGTATCGCTCCCGCCGTACTGCCCACGGCGACTGCGGTTTCTTCGGCTGACAAACCCATGACCAATCGCAGGATCAGGATCTCTCGATGTTTCTCGGGGAGGGTCGCGAGCAGACGATTCATCTGCCTGCTCGTCTCCGATTCGAGAGCTCGTTGTTCCGGGCCATGGTCGGTGGATATGACATCTGGTACTTCGGCCATTGCCTCCGCCTTGTTACGGGCGGCGTTGCGATGGGCGTCGGCGACCTTGTGCGAAGCGATTCCGTAAACGAAGGCCATGAAGGGCCTGCCCTGGTCCTGATACCTGGGCAAGGCGGTCATCACGGCCAAACAGACCTCCTGCGCAACGTCGTCCGCGGAGAGCTGCCCACGCTCCGCGGCTCCGATCCGCGCGCGGCAGTAGCGCACCACCAGCGGGCGGATCATCTCCAGTACCTGAGCTAAAGCGGATCTGTCGCCCTGCGCAGCCGCAGCGACGGCGAGGTCCAACTCTTCGCCCGTGTTCGTCATCGTCAGAGAGATTCCTGGCGTTACAAGTGGCACGGTCGGTGATGACCAGTGCTTCCGCCGAAGCGGCGGAACGGAACTAACAATAGCGATACAGCGCGCGGAACAAGGCAACACGGTCGTCCTTTCAACCACCGGCCCCGCGCGACCCGAGGTAGCCGCGCTCCGCGCCGCCGCGTGAGCCTCCTCCGCGCCGCCGCGTAGGCATCTTCAGCGCCGCCGCGTAGGCATCTTCAGCGCCGCCACGTAGGCATCTTCAGCGCCGCCGCGTAGGCCTTCTCAGCGCCGCCGCGTAGCCCTCGCCGACGTCACGGCCGGAACCGCCCGCCACGTCGGACGATGGCCGCGGCGCAGTCCCGCGCCT
>NZ_BAGH01000067.1 GCF_000308715.1 Nocardia tenerifensis NBRC 101015 | reverse complement strand
CCAGCGGCCGTCGGTGACCACCAGTGTTGCGCCCTTGCTGCGGGCGCGGGCGGCGATCACCCTGGTGCGGGCCGGCGCGACCGCGCCGCCGCCGAGGCCGAGCACGACCAGGTCGAGGCCGTCGAGCAATACGGCGGCCACCTCGACGGGGTCCGGGCCGGGGTCTGGGATCACGGCGAGGCGCTCGAGCTGGGCACCCATCTCCACCGCGGCGAGCAGGCCGAGCCGGGGCACCCCGACCACCGCGGCGTGCCCGCCGTCCTCGGTCACCGCGGCGAGCAGACCGGCGAGCAGCGAACGCGCACCCGTATAGGACACGACAGAACCCTTGGCCAGGCCACCGCCGGGCAACAGCCCAGCGAGCGCGGGCGGCACCGCGAGCGACTCCCGAGTCAGTTCGGCGTCGGCCGGAACGCGCTCGACCGCCGCCGCGCCACGACCGGGTATCGCCGCCATTCTTCTGCGCAGCTCAGCCAGCGTCGGCGGGCTGTCCCGGCCCGCCCCGAGCGATGCCGTATGCGGTTGTGCCCCCTCCTGCGGTTTCGCATCCGAACCCATCTCTACCACCTACTTCCCACGATGGACCCGAGGCGACGCGTGCGGAACGACCCTCGTAACGAGGGATCAGCACCGATTCAGCTATCGATCCGTATCGAATATACGTTCGATACTCGCTCAGTAGAAACCGACCCCCGGGTTCCGTCAAGGCCCCGCCCCCGGCCCCGCGATTTCGAAACGATGCCGTTGTAAACCGCTGGTCGTCGGTGCTCAGTCGTTATCTCGGCGGCGAGCGGTGCGGGCGGTCGTCACAGTGACGAACACCGGGGACCGGCCGGCCTTTCCGATTCGGCCTACCCAGTCCGGGACGCCCGCGAGCGAGGGACAGACGCCCGCCGCGACGAAGGCGGCAAACACGGAGTCGCCCAACGGAGAGCGTCGGCGAATCCAGTGGGCCATCCCGTAGAACACCCCGTTTTCCGCTACCCTCGCACCGTGACCGAACGCGCTCGTCCCATTGTCGGCCCCGATTACCTGGTCGCCGGCCGTTACCGGCTGCAGTCGAAGCTGGGTGGCGGCGGCATGGGCGCGGTCTGGCTCGCACACGACCGGCTACTCGACCGGGACGTCGCCATCAAACAGGTCATCTCGACGGCGGGGCTGCCGGAGGAAGAGGCCAACGAGATCCGCAGCCAGATCATGCACGAGGGCCGGGTCGCGGCCAAGCTCTCGCACGAGCACGCGATCGCCGTCTACGACGTGGTGCTGGAGGCGGGCGAGCCCTGGCTGGTGATGGAGCACCTGCCCTCCCGCAATGTGGCCAGGGCGCTCGCGCTGGTGGACACGCTGCCGCCGATCGAGGTGGCCCAGATCGGTGCGCAGGTCGCCGACGCGCTGGCCGCGGCGCACGCGGCGGGCATCACGCACCGCGACATCAAGCCGGGCAATATCCTCGTCGCCGACCGCGGGCCGATCGTCGGCATGGCCAAGCTCAGCGACTTCGGCATCTCGCGCGGCGCGGGCGAGCACTCCGACGACCCCGACGGCGTCATCGTCGGCACCCCCGCCTACCTGCCGCCGGAGGTCGCGCGCGGCGCGCAGCCGACCAAGGCCAGCGACGTGTTCTCCCTCGGCGCCACGCTGTACACCGCGATCGAGGGCCAGCCTCCGTTCGGGCTCGACGAGGACAGCGACGTCCTGGTGCACCGCGCCGCCATGGCGCAGATCATTCCGCCCACGCGCAGCGGGATGCTGACCGAGGCGCTGCTGCACATGCTCGAGCCCGCGCCGCAGCGGCGACCCACGATGGCCGAGGCCAGGGACGAAAT
>NZ_BAGH01000068.1 GCF_000308715.1 Nocardia tenerifensis NBRC 101015 | reverse complement strand
AGTCGCCGATCCGGCGTAAACCCAAGCGGTGCAGCAGATCCACCAGGTCGGCGCGCTCCGGCGCGGCCAGGCTCGGCTCGAACGCGAGCTCACGCACCGGCATCGGCGCGAGAAACCGCGCCCCCGCGCCGGTCGGCACGATCGCGCCGCGCCGGGCGGCGATGACCGCCGTGGACAACTCGTCGGCGATGCCGATCTGCGCCTCGACGCCGGTGGCGGCCGCGGCGTCGAGCAGCCGCTCCGCCGCCGCCTCCTCCGAGCCGAAGAACCGGGCGGCCCCGCGCGCGCCGAGCACGAGCAGCCCGGGGCGCAGCACCTCGACACCGGGCACCGTCGCGTCGACGGCCGCGACCACCGGCTCGAACAACCGCGCGTCCCGATCCGGATCCGCCTGCGCGAGAAACAGATCGGGGCACTTACCCTGAGCCTCCCGCCGCTTCTGCCCGCGTCGCACCCCGTCGGCCCGCGCGATCGCCGAACACGCGACCACCCGATTGGCGAAGAGCACCGCCACCGGCTGCGTCGCGGGCAGCCGCGCCACCGCCGCGGCGGCGACCGCGGGCCAATCCGGACACCACAGCGCCAGAACCCGCGCCGCCCCCTTCTCGCGGCCGGGAGGAATCACGTTGCCGCACCGCACATCTCGACGCCGCCGAGGACACCGACGCCACCCCGCACCCCGACGCCACCGCACACTCCGGCGGCACCCCGCATCCGGGCGTCCCCATGCATCTCGGCAGCACCGCGCATCCTGGCGTCGCCGTACATCCCGACGCAACCGCACATCCCGGCGGCACCGCGAGCGACCGTTGGACGGGAACGCGCGAGTACTGCCTTCACGATGCCGCCTCGCTCGCATCGACCGGCACGACGGTGCGCGAAACAGGCTCGGGGCGCGCCCATTCGACGCGCCCGGCGACCGAGCGCAGGTCGAGACGGCCGCGGCGCGGCGGGCCCGCCTTGCCGCG
>NZ_BAGH01000069.1 GCF_000308715.1 Nocardia tenerifensis NBRC 101015 | reverse complement strand
GGTCATGGACCGGTCGAAGGCGAGCACCGCGCGCGGATGCCGGGCCAGGCTGCTCGTCGCGTGCCACAGCTCGGGCACGGTCGGGAAGCGGCGGGTCAGGCGCACCTCCTCGGCGCCGGACTGCAACGGCAGCGGGCACTCCTCGATGACGAGGCGGCGCACCAGCTCCGGTCGTTCCTGCGCGACGCAGGAGACCGCGTAGCCGCCCAGCGAATGGCCGACCAAGTCCACCTCGGGCAGTGCCAGCCGCTCGCACAGTGCCAGCACGTCGGCGCCGAACTCGTCGAACCGGTAGGAATCGGTGTGCGAGCTGCGGCCGTGTCCGCGCAGGTCGGGAATGATGACCCGGCGGCCGTCCCGCATGAGTTCGCGGGCGAATCGGTCCCAGGTGTGGCCGTCCCCGCCCATGCCGTGCACCAGGACGACGGGCACGCCGGCATCGGCGGTCGCCCCCGAATCCCGGTAGGCGATCCGCACGTCACCGAACGCGAAGCTGGTCACCGTGAGATCCACGATTTTCGAGGGTACTTGGGTGGACGTCGGCCGACCCGGAACTTGTCACGCGGATCACGTGCGCCGCCCGCGGGCGGAAATCCCTGGCGCACCCCGCCTTGGACGCGAAATACTCCGCCCATGCCGTCATTCGCGGACTACGACCGCCGCAACTACCCCACCGTCGACGTCGCCACCGGTTACGACGGCTGGGCGCCGACCTACGAGCAGACCGTCATGGACGAGATGGACCTCGCGCTGCTGAACCGGCTGCGACGACCGGAGTGGCCGCGGGTGCGCCGGGCCGCCGACCTCGGTTGCGGGACGGGACGAACCGGAGCCTGGCTGCGTACACAGGGGATATCCCATATCGACGGAGTCGATGTGAGCGCGGGAATGCTGGCGCGGGCCGAGGAGCGCGGCGCGCACACCACGCTCACCAAGGCCGACGTGCGCGACACCGGACTGCCGAGCGGCGGCTACGACCTGGTGATCGCCTCGCTGATCGACGAGCACCTCCCCGAACTGGCCCCGTTCTACGCCGAGGCGTGGCGGCTGGCCGCGCCGGGCGCGCTGTGCGTCCTGGTCAGCTTCCACCCGCAGTTCATGATGGTGACCGGGATGCCCACGCACTACACGCCGCTCGACGGCGCGCCGGTGGCGATCAGCACGAACCTGCACCTGCTGAGCGAGCACGTCACGGCGGCGCTCGACGCGGGCTGGGTGCTCGCCGAGCTCACCGAGGCGCTGATCGACGACGCGTGGCTGGCGGCCAAGCCGAAGTGGGCGCAGCTGCGCGGGCAGCCGTTCACCATGGCGACGGTGTGGTCCCGGCCCGCTCAGTCGTAGAGCCCCTCCGCGTGCCAGGTCTCGTCGTGATAGACGAGCAGCAGCACCCGGACGTCGGCGGGTTCGCCGTCGAGCTGGACCTGCGCGCGAGCGGTGAAAGTGGTTGAGCCGTCGTCGTTCTCGGTCGAGGACGCCCACCAGCGTTCGTCCACCGGCCACGGGCCTGCCCAGCCGGTGAGCCGCCACTGCCTGCTCCCCCAGTGCAGGCGGAACGGCTCGGCGCTGAACAAGGCGCGTTCGGTGACCAGGATCGGGGCGCCATCCT
>NZ_BAGH01000070.1 GCF_000308715.1 Nocardia tenerifensis NBRC 101015 | reverse complement strand
CTCCCCGCACGAGTGGACGAACTCGCCCAACAAGTCGGCCACCTCACCCCACTCCCCGCACGAGTGGACGAACTCGCCCAACAAGTCGGCCACCTCGCCCCTCTTCCCGCACGAGTGGACGAACTGTCCGAGCAGGTGGACGAGTTGACCGGCCAAGTGAATCGGATAACCGGACGGATCGACCATCTGACCGAGCAGATGGACCAACTCGCACCGTTGCCCGCGCGAGTAGACGAGCTGGCAACGCAGATGGATGGGCTGACCGCGCGAGTGAACGGTCTGGCCACCCAAATGGACACGTTCACCGGGCGTCTCGACGGCCTCGCCACACAGGTGGACACGTTCACCGGCAGGCTGGATGGGCTGACCGAACGCGTGGATGGGTTGGCTGAGCAGGTGAATTACCTGACGGTGCGGGTGGATCAGTTGGTGGAGTTGCCTGCGCGGGTGGATCGGCTGGAGGGGCAGGTGGCCGAACTCACGGTGGCCGTGCGGAAGAACTCGGAGACGCTCGAGCTCGTGGTCGAACTGCTGCGAAAGCAGCAGGGCGACAAGGGTTAAGCGTCGGTCGCGGTCGAGACACCGGAGGAAAGTGGGTATCCCGAGTGCGCACGCCGTGGCCGCGCACCCGGGAAGCTGCGAAACCCTTACGCCAGCAAGGCTTTGGCGATGTGGGTCACCTGGATCTCGTTGCTGCCGGCGTAGATCATCAGCGACTTGGCGTCGCGCGCGAGCTGCTCCACCCGGTACTCGGTCATGTACCCGTTGCCGCCGAACAACTGCACCGCCTCCATGGCGACCTCGGTGGCGGCCTCGGAGGCGTAGAGCTTCATCGCTGACGCCTCGGCAAGCGTCGGCGGCTTACCCGCGCGACCCCGCTCCAACGTGTTGAACACCATGTTCTGCACGTTGATCCGGGCGATCTCCATCTTGGCCAGCTTGAGCTGGACGAGCTGGAACCGGCCGATCTCCTGCCCCCACAGCCTGCGGTTCTTCGCGTAATCCAGACACAGCCGGTGACATTCGTTGATGATGCCCAGCGCCATGAACGCCACGCCGACGCGTTCGGCGGTGAAGCTGGAGCGCGCGCTCTCCCGGCCGTCGCCGCCCCGATGCTCCTCGGTCTCACCGAGCAGGCGATCCTTACCGAGACGGACATTGTCGAAGAACAACTCGCCGGTGGGCGAGGCGTGCAGGCCCATCTTCTTGAACGGCTTGCCCTGGGTGAAACCCTCCATGCCCTTGTCGAGGACGAAGGTGAGCACCTTGCGCTCGCGCTTGTCGCCGCCGTCGCCCTCGTCGAGCTTCGCGTAGACGATCACCACGTCGGCGAAGGGACCATTGGTGATGAAGGTCTTCTGCCCGTTCAACAGGTAGTCGTCGCCGTCGCGCCGGACGTAGGTCTTCATGCCGCCGAACGCGTCGGAGCCCGAGTCGGGTTCGGTGATGGCCCACGCCGCGACCTTCTTCATGGTCACGATGTCGGCGAGCCAGCGCTCCTTCTGCGCGAGGGTGCCGCGCGACATGATGGTGGTCGCGCCGAGACCGATGCTGACGCCCATGGCGGTGACCAAACCCATGCAGACACCGGACAGCTCGCCGATGAGCACCGCCATCAGCGACTCCTGCCCGGCGAACGGGCTCCCGCCTGCGGACTTCTCCTTCTTCTTCTCCGGCAGCGGCTCACCCGCGGCGGCCGCCTCCTGCTTGGCCCGCTGCTTGGCGAGCAGCTTCGTCACCGCCTCGCCGCCCATGGCGTCGATCCCGAACTCGCTGAACAGTTTCCGCACGATCGGATACGGCGACAGCTCGCCGCTGTCGAGGGCGTCCAGGTTGGGCCGGATCTCCTTGTCGATGAACGTGCGCACGGCGTCGCGGATCAGCACATCGGTCTCGGACCATTCGAACATCGTTGTTCTCCTTATCGTTTCGGCGAGCTCAGGGCAGCCGAGCGGAGATGTCGTCGATCAGCCACGGACCCTCGGTCTCGATCGTCTTCACATCGTGCCAACCGGCCAGCTCGGAGATGGCCCCGCCCTGCACCGCGAACACCTTGCCGGTAATCGGGCATTTGTCGGAGGCGAGGTAGGCGACCAGCGGCGAGATGTTGGCCGGGCTGAAGGCGTCGAACCCGCCCGCCTCCACCTCGTCGGCCTCGGCCGCCATCATGGCGCCCATGCCGGGCGTGGCGAGGGTGAGCCTGGTGCGCGCGATCGGCGCGATGGCGTTGACGCGCACCCCGTAGCGGGCCAGCTCGTCCGCCGCGACCAGGGTGAGCGCGGCGATCCCCGCCTTGGCCGCGCCGTAGTTGGCCTGGCCCGCGTTCGGCACCGTGGTGCCGGAGGCAGAGGCCGTGTTGATCACCGCGGCGTTGGGCTGATTGCCCGCCTTGCTCTGTTCTTTCCAGTAGGCGGCGGCGTGGTGCAGCACGGCGGCGTGCCCCTTGAGGTGCACGGCGATCACCGCGTCCCACTGCGCCTCGTCCATGCCCGCGATGAACGCGTCGCGCAGGATGCCCGCGTTGTTGACCACGATGTCGAGGCCGCCGAGCTCGGCGACCGCCTGGTCGACCACGTTTTTCGCACCGTCCCAGGTGGCGATGTTCGCGGTGTTGGCGATGGCCCGGCCGCCGGCGGCGACGATCTCGTCGGCGACCTCCTGTGCGGGGGTGTTGTCGGTCCCCTCGCCCGCGTTGCTGCCGCCGAGGTCGTTGACGACCACGGCCGCGCCCTCCCGCGCGAACAGCAGGGCGTGCTCGCGGCCGATGCCGCGACCGGCGCCGGTGATGACGGCTACTCGGCCTTCCAGTGCACCCATCGATGTCTCCTCTTCGGTGAAGTCTGTGCTGAATAATGCGGCGGCGTGCCGGTTTTCGCCGGGACGGCGGGCAGGCCGTCCCGGCGCGATCAGTCGGCTATCTCGGCGAGGCCGTCGCTGAGGACCACGTCTTCGCCGCGCACGGTCTCGAAGGCGTAGGTGGTGACGCCGTCGGCGGAGCCCACCTTCCAGATACGGGTCTCCAGATCGTCACCGGGAAAGACCATCTTGGCGAAGCGCACCGCGAATCGCCTGAGTCGGTGCACATCCGAGCCGGCGACCTCGGTGAGCACGGCCCAGGATGCGAATGCCATGGTGCACAGCCCGTGCGCGATGATGCCGGGCAGCCCGGCGTCCTTGGCGACCTGCTCGTCCAGGTGCAGCGGCACCGGATCGCCGGAAGCCGGTGAGTAGCGGAAGGTTTGGTCGTCGTCGACATGCTGCGGGACGACCGCCACCGGCTGCTGTGCCCGCAGGTTCTCGTCGAACTTGTGCGGCGGCGCGGCGGCGCCGACGGTCTTGCCCGCGTCGATATTGCGGAAGAAGGCGGTCAGGTACTGCTCGTTGACCAATTCCCCTGCGTCGGTGCGGCATTCGATGAGAATGGTGATGGTGGTGCCGTTGGATCGGCTGGTGTAGCCGGTCGCCTTGGCGCGCGAGACCAGCTTGTCGCCGGGCTCGATGGCCCGGTGGAAGTGAAAGTCCTGCTCGCCGTGCACGACCCGGCCGAAGATGTCCATCGGCGCCACATCGATCACCGGCATCATCATCGCCTCGAAGACCGGGACGATGGCGAAGATCGGCGACGCGACCTTGCCCGCGAGGTGTGCCTCGATGGGATCGTTGGTGGCCGCGGCGTATTCGCCGATCCGCTCCGCGGTCACCTCAAAATGTTCATCGTCACACCAGGTTTCGAGTCCCGAGTCGTCGAACTCGACCAGCCGCGCACCGGTCTCACTCATGCGACGCCCTCTCGCCGGGCCCCGCTGCTCACGCGGAAGCCAGGGCGTCGAGCTGCTCCAACGACTTGTCCAGCTGCTTGAGCCCGTCCTTCTCGACGGCCTTGCCGAGCGCGCCCTTGATCAGCGCGCCCTCGAAGTCGCCGGAGACCAGAATGGTGCTGCCGCCGTCCCCCTTGGGCTGGATGTCGAAGGTGAATTCGGTCTTCACGCCGGCCATTCCGGTGCCGCCGAGGGTGAGCTTGGTCGGCTGCTCCACCGAGACCACGGTCCACTCCAGCTTGTTGGCCATGCCGAGCATGACGATCTTGGCGACCAGCTTGGCGCCCTGGGTGAGCACGGCGGGCGGCTCCTCCATGAAGCGCTCGTGGATAGTGAACCACTTCTCCCAGGTGTTGGGGTCGGAGACGACCGCCCAGAGCGCGTCGGGGGTGGCGTTGACGTCCTTGGTGGCTTCGATGTGTCCCATGGTGTTCTCCTCGTCATCGCGGCGTGCCACTCGTCCCGAATCGGAGACGAGCCTGGCGGCCAGGTCGAAAGATGGTGCTGTTGAGCTGGTTTCCGTGTCAGCGGTCGGCGCGCTGGTACGCGGTGACGACAGCGGCCCCGCCGAGTCCGATGTTGTGCTGCAGGCAGGCGGTGACGTTGTCGACCTGACGCTTGTCGGCGGTGCCGCGCAGCTGCCAGGTGAGCTCGGAGCACTGCGCCAGACCCGTCGCGCCGAGCGGATGCCCCTTGGAGATCAATCCGCCCGAGGGGTTCACCACCCACTTGCCGCCGTAGGTGGTGAGGTTGTCGTCGATCAGCTTCCCGGCGTCGCCCTCGGCGCACAGGCCGAGCGCCTCGTAGGTGAGCAGCTCGTTCGCCGAGAAGCAGTCGTGCAGCTCGATGGCCTGGAAGTCCTCCGGGCCGAGGCCGGACTGCTGGTAGACCTTCCGCGCGGCCTGCACGGTCATGTCGTAGCCGACGAGGTTCTTGGCGGTCTCGTCGAAGGTGGACTTGAAGTCGGTGGTCATCGCCTGCCCGACGATCTCCACCGCCTGCGCCGCGAGGTCGTGCTTGTCCACGAAGGCCTCGCTCGCGAGGATCACCGCGCCGGAGCCGTCGGAGGTCGGCGAGCACTGCAGCTTGGTGAGCGGGTCGTAGATCATTCGCGCGCCGAGGATGTCGTCCATCGTGTACTCGTCCTGGAACTGCGAGTACGGGTTGTTCACCGAGTGCTTGTGGTTCTTGTAGCCGATCTTGGCGAAGTGCTCGGCGGTGGTGCCGTAGCGCTTCATGTGCTCGCGGCCGGCCGCGCCGAACATCCACGGCGCCACCGGGAACAGCACCTCGGAGATCTCGGCGAGCGCCATGATGTGCCGGGCCATCGGCTGCTCGCGGTCGTCCCAGGTGGAGCCGAGCGAGCCGGGCTGCATCTTCTCGAAGCCGAGCGCCAGCGTGCACTCGGCCAGCCCGCCCCGAATCGCCTGTGCGGCAAGGTAAAGCGCGGTCGAGCCGGTGGAGCAGTTGTTGTTGACGTTGACCACGGGGATGCCGGTCATGCCGAGTTCGTAGACGGCGCGCTGACCGGAGGTGGATTCGCCGTACACGTAACCGACGTAGGCCTGCTCGACGAGGTCGTAGGCGATGCCCGCGTCGGCGAGCGCCTTCGTCCCCGACTCGCGCGCCATGTCGGGGTAGTCCCAGTCGCTGCCGTCGTCATTCTTGCGGCGGCCCGGCTTCTCGAACTTCGTCATGCCTACGCCGACCACATAAACCCTGCTCGCGAAGCGAGTCGATGAGGGGTGGTGGTCGGGTGACGGGTGGGCCTTGTTGGCCATCGAACTCCTCAAGTGCCTCTTCCGGCGCCTGCCGCCGGGGTGTTGCTCGGGCAGTAGTGAGTCGATGCGTCCGACCCAGCTGAAACAAACATACAGAGATGTATGTAACCATGCAAGACGTTTACCTCGACAGCCCGAACAGGACAACGAACAACGAGGTAGAAGCGATCTTCGCCAGACATACAGCTAGTGGCGTATTTATCGCCACCACCTGCTGGTAACCAGCGATCAAATGCCACACCACCCCCATGCTGTTACCTGCCTCACCATCCCCGACGACGTAACAGCCGCGTAATCACCCGGCAATTCCCCGACCACAACGGTGTACGACCGTCGAAAGGTCGCAGTCGTAACTGTGCGGATGAGGAGTAGAACGTGGTCGACCTGGATACCCGATCGTCGAATTCCGACGGGATCGCCGCGGCGAAGGAAACACTCGAGGATTACACGCTGCGGTTCGCGCCACGGAGTTACCGGAAATGGAGCCCGGCCGTGGTCGGCATCTCCGCCCTCGGCGGCATCGCCTACCTAGCCGACTTCGCCATCGGCGCGAATATCGGCATCGCGCACGGCACTGGCAACGCGCTGCTGGGCATAGGCTTCTTCGCGATCGTGGTGATGCTGACCGGTTTCCCGCTCGCCTACTACGCGGCGCGCTACAACCTCGATCTCGACTTGATCACGCGCGGTAGCGGTTTCGGCTACTACGGCTCGGTGCTGACCAATGTCGTGTTCGCGTCGTTCACCTTCATCTTCTTCGCGCTGGAGGGCTCGATCATGGCCCAGGGGCTGGAACTCGGCCTCGGCATACCGCTGTGGCTTGGCTACCTCGCCTCGACAGTGCTCATCTTCCCGCTGGTCATCTACGGCATGAACACGCTGGCGAAACTGCAGGTCTGGACGACGCCGCTGTGGCTGCTGCTGATGGTGCTGCCGTTCGGGTTCCTGCTGGTGCGCCACCCGGATTCGGTGTCGTCGTTCTTCGCCTACGGCGGCGAGAACGGTTCGGGCGTCAGCCTTTCCGGCACGTTGCTCGCGGCGGGCGTGTGCCTGTCGCTGATCGCGCAGATCGCCGAGCAGATCGACTACCTGCGCTTCATGCCGCCGCGCACGCCGGAGAACGCGCGCAAGTGGTGGGGCTGGATGCTGCTGGCGGGTCCGGGCTGGGTGCTCTTCGGCGCGCTCAAGCAGGTGGTCGGCCTGTTCCTCGCGGTCTACCTGATCGCGAATCTGCCTGCGGCGCAGGGCATCGCCAACCAGCCGGTGCACCAGTTCCTGGAGATCTACCGCGACATGGTGCCGGGCTGGCTGGCCATGACGCTCGCCGTCGTGCTGGTCGTGATCAGCCAGATCAAGATCAACGTCACCAACGCGTACTCGGGCTCGCTGGCCTGGACCAACTCCTACACCCGGGTCACCAAGACCTACCCGGGCCGGCTGATCTTCCTCGCCGTGAACCTGGTGATCGCGCTGATCCTGATGGAAGCCAACATGTTCGACTTCCTGAACAACATCCTCGGCTTCTACGCCAACTGCGGTATCGCCTGGATCGTCACCGTCGCCACGGATATCGCGGTCAACAAGTACCTGCTGAAGATCTCGCCGAAGCAGCCGGAGTTCCGGCGCGGCATGCTCTACGACGTCAACCCGGTCGGCCTGGTCGGGTTCGGACTCTCGGCGGTGCTGTCGATCATGACGTTCTTCGGACTCTTCGGTGAGTTGCTGAAGCCCTACTCGCCGATCGTCGCCGTGGTCGTCGCGTTCGTCGCCACCCCGCTGACCGCCGTCGCCACCAAGGGCAAGTACTACCTGCGCCGCACCGACGACGGCATCGACCTGCCGATGTTCGACGAGCACGGCAACCCGTCCGGCGAGACGCTGACCTGCCACGTGACCGGGCTGGAGTTCGAGCGTCCCGACATGATCGCCTCCGCCGTGCCCGGACCCGAGGGCGAGATCCAGTACATCAGCTCACTGGCCCTGTCCACCGACAAGCTCGGCCACCACCTGCTCCCCCGGCAGTCATGACCTGAGAACGAAGGCGCGGTGACCGGACTCTCGGTCACCGCGCCTTATTCGGCCCTGCGGACGTCGGCCAGCGCCGCGTCGGCGATGTTGTGCAGGTGCGCGGTGGCGCGGCGCCAACGACGCCGGGCGCGTTCGGTGTCCGGGTCGATGAAGTTGGAGATCAGGATGCCGCGCAGGGCGTCCATGGCGGTATAGATGAAGTCGCGAGCCTCTTTGCGACGGATCTCGTCCGGGACGAAGCGGGCGACCGCCATCAGCACCGCGTTGTTGACGAACGGCTCGACCTTCTCCATCGCGGCGGCGAGCACCGGATCGGTGCGTCCGGCGACCCACAGCTCGACGGTCGCGATGAACAGCGGTCCCTGGTGCAGCTCCCAGAGAAAGTCCAGGGCCGCGGCGACCGGGTCGTCGCCGCGCTCCACCCTGGCCATCTCCCGCATGGCGGTCTCGGCCCGCAGCTGCGCCAGGTGGCTGATGGCCGCGACGACCAGGTCGGTCTTGGAGCCGAAGTGGTGCACCTGAGCGCCGCGGGTGACGCCGGCGCGTTCGGCGACCCTCGGCGTGGTCGTGCCCGCGTAGCCGTACTCGACCAGACAGTCGACGGTCGCGTCGAGCAGCCGGGTGCGCATCTCGGTGCTGCGTTGCTCCTGGGTGCGGCGCTGCGGTTTCGCGACTTCGATCCTGGCCATCCGGCGATTCTACACTTACATACAGTTCTGTATGTTCGGTCGCGGCGGGTGTCAGGCGATCAGCGCGGCCGCCGCGACGAGGCGGGCGTCGCGCCGCGCCACCGCGACGGTGATCGCGAACAGCACCACGCCGACCACGGCGAGCCCGGCCCCGACCATGGCGGGCGCGGTGTAGCCCAGCCCCGCGGCGATCACCGCGCCGCCGAGCCACGCGCCCGCGGCATTGGCGATGTTCAACGCGGCGTGGTTGAGCGCGGCGGCCAGCGTCTGCGCCTCGTGCGCCACGTCCATCAGCCGGGTCTGCAGTCCGGGGGCCAGCGACGCGCCGGTCGCGCCGACCAGGAACGCCCCGATCGCCGCGGTGTAGGGGTTGTGCGCCGCCGCGACGAAGGCGGCCAGGATGACGGCCATGCCGATCATCGCGGCGTAGATCGCCCGGTCCACGCCGCGGTCGGCGAGCACGCCGCCGACGATATTGCCCGTCACCATGCCGAGGCCGAACAGCATCAGCACGATCGGCACGAGCCCGGCGGACATGCCCGCGACGCCCGTCAGCGTGGTGGTGATGTAGGTGTAGACGGCGAACATGCCGCCGAAGCCGATCGCGCCGACCAGCAGGGTCAGCAGCACCTGGGGGCGGCGCAGCGCGCCGAGCTCGGTCACCGGGTTGGTCATGGTGATGCCGGTGAGCTCCGGCACGTAGCGCACGAGGGCGATCACCGTCGCGAGGCCGATCACCGCGACCACCACATAGGCGTCCCGCCAGCCGAGATGCTGGCCGAGCCAGGTGGCCGAGGGAACGCCGACGACATTGGCGGCGCTCAGTCCGAGCATAACCGCGGCAACCGCCTTGGCGCGCTGCCCGGCCGGCGCGAGCGTGGCGGCGGCCAGCGAGGCGACGCCGAAGTACGCGCCGTGCGGCAGGCCGGAGACGAACCGGGCGGCCACCAGCGTGTGGAAGGTGGGCGCGAGCACGGTCGCGGCGTTACCCAGCGTGAACGCCGCCATCAACGCGACGAGCAGCTTCTTGCGGGAGACGCGGGCGCACAGCGCGGCGATCACCGGCGCGCCGATCACCACGCCGAGCGCGTACGCCGACACCGCGTGCCCCGCGGTCGGCTCTGAGACGTCCATGGCGCGCGAGATATTCGGCAGCAAACCCATGGTGACGAATTCTGTTGTGCCGATGCCGAACCCGCCGAGCGCCAGCGCGAGCATGGCAGGCACATGCCAAGTCGTCCGCTCGGTGTCGGGGCGTGCGGGGGCCTGGGTGGCGAGGGGAGTGGTCACGTATCCATGAAACGCTCCGGCCGACGATTTCGCTTCCCGAGTAAACGTGAGTCGAGTCACCGGAGCGTCAAGAAAACGTGCAGGTCAGAACGTAAAACCGCGCAATAGCGACAGACCTCGCGCGAGCACCTGGCAATTTCCATTCGGAAGCGAACGTCCCCGGAATACAGTCCGGGCACCCGTACCACCACGTGGTGCGGGTGCCCGTAAGCACATCCCCCGGCGCCGGACCGCGTCCAGCGCCGGGTTGTCTCCCCGGTCAGCGCAGCGCGCGGGCCAGGTTCGCGTCGAGCGCGCCGAGGAACTCCTCGGTGCTGAGGTAGCCCTGGTCGCCGCCGACGAGCAGCGCGAGGTCCTTGGTCATCTGGCCGCCCTCGACGGTCTTGATGACGACATCCTCTAGTGTCTGCGCGAAGCCGATGACCTCGGGGGTGTTGTCGAGCTTGCCGCGGTGCTCGAGCCCGCGCGTCCAGGCGAAGATCGACGCGATCGGGTTGGTCGAGGTCGGCTTGCCCTGCTGGTGCTGGCGGTAGTGCCGGGTGACGGTGCCGTGCGCGGCCTCCGCCTCACAGGTCCTGCCGTCCGGGGTGAGCAGCACCGACGTCATCAGGCCGAGCGAGCCGAAGCCCTGGGCCACGGTGTCGGACTGCACGTCGCCGTCGTAGTTCTTGCAGGCCCAGACGTAGCCGCCCTCCCACTTCATGGAGGAGGCGACCATGTCGTCGATCAGGCGGTGCTCGTAGGTCAGGCCCGCCGCGTCGAACTGGGTCTTGAACTCGGCGTCGAAGATCTCCTGGAAGGTGTCCTTGAACATGCCGTCGTAGGCCTTCAGGATGGTGTTCTTCGTCGAGAGGTACACCGGGTAGTTCTGCTGCAGGCCGTAGTTGAAGGAGGCCCGCGCGAAGTCGATGATCGAGCTCTTGAAGTTGTACATGCCCATGACGACGCCGCCGTCCTCCGGCATCTTCACGACCTCGTGCTGGATCGGCTCGCTGCCGTCCTCGGGCGTGAAGGTCACGGTGACCGTGCCCGCCTGGTACACCTTGAAATCGGTGGCGCGGTACTGGTCGCCGAACGCGTGCCTGCCGATGATGATCGGCTTGGTCCAGCCGGGCACCAGGCGCGGGACGTTGGAGATGATGATCGGCGCACGGAAGATGGTGCCGCCGAGGATGTTGCGGATGGTGCCGTTGGGCGACCGCCACATCTTCTTCAGGCCGAACTCCTCGACGCGCGCCTCGTCCGGGGTGATGGTGGCGCACTTGACGCCGACCCCGTGGCGCTTGATCGCCTCGGCCGCGTCGACGGTGACCTGGTCATCGGTCTTGTCCCGGTACTCGATGCCCAGGTCGTAGTACTCGAGATTCACGTCGAGATACGGATGGATCAGCTTGTCCTTGATGAACTGCCAGATGATCCGGGTCATCTCGTCGCCGTCGAGTTCGACGACGGTCCCCTCAACCTTGATTTTGGACATGGATCTTCGTGTCCTCCTAGGATGGCGCCTCATTGCACGGCCAGGCTGTGCTTGACAGGCGGCATGCACTCGGCCTTTCGCGGTAATGCAATTGCCGCCCAAGGCTTAACGCTCATGCCGCGATCTCGCTTGTGAGCGGACCCCAGCTGTTCCAACAGACAACGTATATGTCCCGCGTTGTCCGCGAGACGTCGGTGCAAACAAGACAAGCGTACTGCTGCCGATGATCGCGGTGTGCGGGCAGCCCCCGGAGTGAGAAACCCCACGAACTTACTGACTGGTAGGTCATTACGCAATTCGCCGGTCGATGCCCGCGACGACCTCGGTCCGCGCACCGCCGAACTGGCGATACGCGGACCGAGGTGTCTTTCTTCGACTGGATCAGACGCCGACGTGGACCGGGCGCGCCCCGTCCTCGGAGCCCTCGATCAGGTTCTCCGGCCGGTCCCGGATCATCAGCGCGATCACCGGAACGGCGGCGAGGAAGAACCCGGCGCCGACGTAGAAGGCCACGTCGTAGCTGTGGATCGAGGCGCGGGCGATCAGGTTGTCGATCGTCGCGTGGCTCTCGGCGTAGGACTTGGCCGTCTGCACCGAGATGGTCGTCAGCAGGGCCGTGCCGACCGCGCCGCCGACCTGCTGCGCCGCGTTGAGCAGCGCACTGGCCACGCCGGAGTCGGCCTCCTCGACCTGGTGCAGCGCGACGGTCTGCATGCCGACGAACAGCGGTCCCATGCCGAGTGCGATCAGCACCTGCGAGGGCAGCACGCTGGTGGCGTAGCCGTCGCCGAAGCCGAGCTGGGCCAGCCACAGCAGGCCGAGCACGCCGAGCACGGCGCCGGCCACCATCAGCGGACGCGGGCCGAGCTTGGGCAGCAGCGCGCTGGTGACGCCCGCGGAGATCGCGATGCCCGCGGGGAAGGGCAGGAACGCGAAGCCCGCCTTCAGCGACGAGTACCCCAGGGTGATCTGGAAGTAGTAGCTGAGGAACAGGAACATCGCGAACATGGCGATCGGCACGAGCAGCGCGGCCAGGAACGCGCCGCCGCGGTTGATCTCACCCGGAATGTGCAGCGGCAGCAGCGGATTGGCCGAGCGCCGTTCGATCGCGACGAACGCGATCAGTAGCGCCGCACCCGCGATGAGCAGGCCCAGCGTGCTGCCCGAGAGCCAGCCGTCGTCGGCGGCGCGGCTGAACCCGTAGACGATCGCGATCAGGCCGAGTGTCACGGTGACCGCGCCCGGCACGTCGTAGCCGCCGGTCCGCGGCGTCGGCACGTCCTTGACCACCCACGCCAGCGCGCCGAGCAGGGCGATCAGGGCGATCGGGGTGTTCACCAGCAGGCACCAGCGCCACGAGGCGTACTCGGTGAGCGCGCCGCCGGCGATCAGGCCGAGCGCGGCGCCACCGGCCGAGATGCCCGCGAAGACGCCGAAGGCCGTGGCCCGCTCGCCGGGTTCGGTGAAGGTCACCGAGAGCAGCGACAGGGCAGCGGGGGCGAGCAGCGCGGCGAACGCACCCTGCAGCGCGCGTCCAGCGAACATCTCCGCGCCGTTCTGCGCCAGACCGGCGAGTGCCGACGCGGCGGCGAAGCCGACCAGGCCGATGATGAAGATCCGGCGTCGTCCGAGGTAGTCGGCCAGCCGGCCGCCGAGCAGCAGCAGGCCGCCGAAGATCAGCGTGTAAGCGGTCAGCATCCACTGCTTGTTGCCGTCGCTGATGCCGAGATCCTGCTGCGCGAACGGCAGCGAGATCGTCACGATAGTGGCGTCGAGGACCACCATGAGCTGGGCCAACGCGATCACCGCGAGGGCGAACCAGCGCGCCGACCCGCCTTTTCTCTCTGAAATGTCTACCGCTTGCGCAGTATCGGTCACGGTCGTCTCCTCATCCTTCGAACTCGTTGGCTATCTTGGCATCAAGCGACAATTGTCGTCAAGAGAAAAATGTCGCAGTACGACATTTGGCGGTTACCGACACGAAAACACTGGGTTGCGATAGGGTGTGAGCATGCTCGAGTCACCGACGCCGACGGGCGCGAGTACCGCCGCGGAGCCGCCCGCCGCCACCGCGAGCCCCGGGCCCGGCCTGCGCGAACGCAAGAAGCAGCAGACCCGGCTGCGGATCATCGAGGTCGCGCTGAACCTCTGTGACACACAGGGTTTCGAGGCGACGACGATCGAGCAGATCGCCAACGCGGCGGACGTCTCCCCCCGCACGATCAATCGGTACTTCGACAGCAAAGAGGACATCGTCCTCGGCCCGATCCAGGATTTCGGCAGGGCCATCGCGGACGCGTTGCGCAGGCTCCCCGTCACCGGCAACGAGCTCGAGTCGCTGCGCGAGGCGTTCCTGCAGGTCGTCGACTCGGCGGTGCGGGCGACCTCCGAGTGGCCGGTCTCGTTCCATCAGTTCCAGCAGATGCAGCGGGTCGTGCGCAGCAGCCCGTCGGTCGGCGCGCGCAGCCTCGAACACGCCGACAGCAAGAACGTCGCGATCGCCGAGGCGGTCGCCGAACGACTCGGCACCACGCCCGACGCGCTGCCGGTGCGGCTGATCCTGGGCAGCTGGCAGCTCATCGGCCACCTGAGCATGGAGTGCGGCGAGGACATCTTCGACTACGACGACATGCACACCGCGGCCACGGTCGGCCGCAACACCTTCAGCGCGACGTTCGACGAGTTCCTGCGCGTCTGCGGCGGGGGACGGACCGGCGCGGCGGACTGATTTCGGCCACGGTTCGGCGGCCGGTTATGATGCCTTCAGGTCATGAGTGCCAGCGCGAAGCCCCGGCTCGCTGGACGGCAACCCTCCTGCAGCGGTGGGGTGCTCCGGGTGATGACCGGGCTCTCGAAGGTCGAGAGCAAGCGCGCCTTCAGGAGGTTCCCGAAATGTGTTGTTGTACTTCGCCTATTCCCCGATAACTCTGTAAATCCCGGCGAACAACCTTTTCCTTGGAGCAAAGCTCATGAGTGATTCCACCGTGTCCGCGGCCGACGTCGACCCCACCGCGCAGTGGTCCTTCGAGACCAAGCAGGTGCACGCGGGCCAGGTTCCCGACGGCACCACCGGTGCCCGCGCCCTGCCCATCTACCAGACCACCTCGTACGCGTTCCGCGACACCGACCACGCCGCCGCGCTGTTCGGGCTCGCCGAGCCGGGCAATATCTACACCCGGATCATGAACCCGACCCAGGACGTGGTCGAGCAGCGCGTCGCCGCGCTCGAGGGTGGCGTCGCCGCCCTGCTGCTGTCGTCCGGGCAGGCCGCGGAGACCTTCGCGATCCTGAACCTGGCCGCGGCGGGCGATCACATCGTGTCGAGCCCGCACCTCTACGGCGGCACCTACAACCTCTTCCACTACACGCTGCCCAAGCTCGGCATCGAGGTGTCCTTCGTCGAGGACCCGGACAACCTGGATCAGTGGCAGGCCGCGATCCGGCCGAACACCAAGGCGCTCTACGGCGAGACCATCGCCAACCCGAGCAGCGCCATCCTCGACATCCCCGGTATCTCCGCCCTCGCGCACGCGGCCGGGCTGCCATTGATCGTGGACAACACGGTGGCCACGCCGTATCTCATCCAGCCGCTGGCGCACGGCGCCGACATCGTGGTGCACTCGGCGACGAAGTACCTCGGCGGGCACGGCGCGGCGGTGGCCGGCGTGATCGTCGACGGCGGCACCTTCGACTGGACGGTGACCGACGAACAGGGCCGGCCCCGCTTCCCCGGCTTCACCACCCCGGACCCGAGCTACCACGGCGCGGTCTTCGCCGACCTCGGCGCGCCGGCCTTCGCGCTCAAGGCCCGCGTGCAGTTGCTGCGCGATCTCGGCTCGGCGATCTCCCCGTTCAACGCGTTCCTGATCAGCCAGGGCATCGAGACGCTCAGCCTGCGGATCGAACGGCACGTCGCCAACGCGCAGGCGGTGGCCGAGTTCCTCACGAACCAGCCGGCGGTCGAGAAGGTCATCTACGCCGGTCTGCCCACGTCACCGTGGTATGAGCGGGCCAAGCGACTCGCGCCGAAGGGACCCGGCGCCATCGTCGCCTTCGAACTGCGCGGCGGCGTCGACGCGGGCAAGAAGTTCGTGGACGGATTAGCCCTGCACAGCCATGTGGCTAACATCGGAGATGTGCGCTCCCTCGTGATCCACCCCGCGTCGACCACACATTCGCAGCTGACGCCGGAAGAGCAACTGCTCGCGGGCGTCACTCCGGGCCTGGTCCGCCTGGCGGTGGGAATCGAGGGCATCGACGACATCCTGAACGATCTGCGCGCCGGTTTCGCGGCGGCGGCGACGTGACGGTGAGTACCGAACCGAGTTTCGCCCGTCCGTCCGGGGTGGCCCTGCCGCCTCCGGACGGGCGGCTCGGCATCATCCCCATCGGGGACGTGCGGCTGGAGAGCGGCGCGGTCATCCCGCAGGTCCACCTGGCGGTGCAGCGGTGGGGCGAGCTCTCCCCCACGCTGGACAACGTCGTGCTGGTCGAGCACGCGCTGACCGGCGACTCGCACGTGGTCGGGCACCCGGACGACATCCATCCGCTGCCCGGCTGGTGGGACGGGATGGTCGGCCCCGGCGCCCCGCTCGACACCGACGAGTGGTGTGTGATCGCGACGAACGTGCTCGGCGGCTGCCAGGGCAGCACCGGGCCGTCGACCCTCGCGCCCGACGGAAAGCCTTGGGGCGCACGGTTTCCGGAGATCTCCATCCGCGATCAGGTGACCGCCGAGGCGAACCTCATGGACCTGCTCGGCATCGAGCGGCTCGCCGCGGTGGTCGGCGGGTCGATGGGCGGCATGCGGGTGCTCGAGTGGATGGTCGGCGCGCCGGACCGGGTCGGTTCCGCGCTGGTGCTGGCCGTCGGCGCCCGCGCCACCGCCGATCAGATCGGCACGCAGACCACCCAGATCGCGGCGATCAAGGCCGATCCGGACTGGCAGGGCGGCGATTACCACGACACCGGTCGCGCGCCGATGACGGGCATGGGCATCGCCCGTCGTATCGCGCACCTGACCTATCGCACCGAGGACGAGCTGGATCACCGGTTCGAGAACAGCGCGCAGGGCGACGAGGATCCGTGGCGCGGCGGCCGGTACGCGGTGCAGAGCTACCTGGATCACCAGGCCGACAAGCTGTGCGGCCGTTTCGATCCCGGCACCTACGTGCTGCTGACCGAGGCGATGAACAGGCACGACATCGGCCGCGGACGAGGCGGCGTGCGGGCGGCGCTGGCCGCGACGCCGGTGCCGTGCGTGGTCGGCGGCGTCGACTCCGATCGGCTGTATCCGCTGCGCACGCAGCAGGAGCTGGCCGAGGGGCTGCCGGGCTGCGACGGGCTCGAGGTCGTGCACTCGCGCGACGGGCACGACGGCTTCCTCACCGAGGCGGCCGCCGTGTCGAAGCTGCTGACCGAGACCATGCGACTGGCCCAGCAGAGCCGTCAGCCCACCCGCTGAACCTGCTCGTATTTCGTTACGCGCCACTCTCTTTCGAGGGCGCGCCCATCAGCAGGCCGACGATGGCGTTGACGAATCCTTGCAGTCGCTCGCGCGGGTATTCCTCGGGCTCGCTGACCGCGAGCCGGCCGAGCATCTCCGCGATCTGCAGCAGCGAGTTGGTGAGCAGCGCGGAATCCACTCCCGCCCACCGCGGTTCGAGCGCGGTGCCGACGCGGACCAGCGCCTCGGCCCGGTCGAAGATGCCGGCGCGGGAATCGCGCAGTGCCGCACGGTATTCGTCGGGCGCGTTGCCCGGCCCGGCGAGGATCAGCCGCCAGCGGGTCGGATTCTCCAGTGCCACACCGACGAACGCCTCGACGGTGGCCGAGGCCGCCACCACCGGGTCGGCGCCCATCAGGTCGGCGGGCAGGGTCTCGGCGACCTGTTCGAGGCCGCGCTCGCGCTCGCGTTCCAGCAGCGCCGCGACGAGCTCAGCGCGGGTCTTGAAGACGGTGTAGAGCACCGGCTTGCCGACGCCCGCCTCCTGGGCGACCGCCTCCATGCTCAGCTCGTGCAGCTCCACCCGGCTCAGCACCGCGAAGGCGGCGTCGAGCAGCTGCGCCCGGCGCTGCTCCGGCGGCAGGCGGGGGGCGTATCGCCGCCGCGGGCGTTCGGTTCGCGATGTAGTCACTGCCGCCGCACCTCCATGCGGTCCATCCTGACAGCATTGCGGCCGCGATCCCGAATCCCGGCCGTCATAAATGCTACGCGGCCGTTGTATTCACTGCGCACAATTGCTACGGTTGCGTTGTATTCACCCCCGGTGCCGGGGCGATCACCGCAAAGGAGCACGTGATGCACTTCGATCCGACCACCCTGCGCCGGGACGACTACGGATTCTTCGGCCCCGATTCCCCGAGCTGGAAGGTGTGGACCGCGCCGACCGCGGTCATCGGATTCCAGCGGGCCGTCGTGCTCGAGCACTTCGATCCGTTCCTGACCGCGGCCGTCGCCGACTCGCGCGGCATCTACAGCGACCCGCGCAAGCGGCTCGACCACACCTTCTCCTACTTCCTGATCGCCGCGATCGCCGACGGGCGCACCGCCATCCAGGCCGCCGAGCACCTCATGGGAATCCACGCGCCGATGACCGGCATCGAGCCGATCAGCGGAAACCGCTACAGCGCGAACAGCCCCGACACCCAGCTCTGGATTCACATCACCGGCTGGCACTCGGTGCTCAAGGCCTACGAGGTGTTCGGGCCGGGGCTGACGCCCGAGGAGGAGACGCGATTCTGGCAGGAGTGCGCGATCGCGGCCGAACTGCAGACGTGCAAGCCCGAGGACGTGCCGCGCTCGCGCGCCGAGGTGCGCGAGTACTACGCGCGGGTCCGGCCGCGGCTGTGCACCTCGGAACGGGCCGAGGAGGGCATGCACCATCTGCTGTGGACCTCGCCGCGCAACGGCGCCGGGTGGTCGTATGCCCTTGGGAGCAGGCTGCTTTCGCTGGCGTCGGTGGCGACCCTGCCGAAGTGGATGCGCAGGCTCGGCCGGTTCGATCGACCCGGTCTCGTCGATCTGGCCGTGAAACTGCCCACGCGGGTGCTGGTGTGGGCATTCGCCCGGTTCGACTCGTTCGGGCTGCTCGTCGCGGCGCCGTTCATCGCGCCGATGGCGGGGCAGATCCTGAAGGAGCACCTCAACGCGGCGCCGCCGGCCAGGCCGGAGACGATCACCCCGGAGCAGGCACGCGCCCTGCACGGCAAGCGATCCGGGCGCGCCGCGCTGGTCTGAGCCTCGTTTCATGCCGAATACTCAGCGCTGAACAGCGTCTCGCCGCGCACCGAACGGCCCTGCGCCGCCGCGTGTTTCGTGTCAGCGCCCGGCGGTGCGACGGGCCCGCTCGATCAGGTTGATATTGGCCTCTATCCAATCCCGCAGGGCCGCAATGGGTGTGCGCAGGCTGTGGCCGAGGTCGGTGAGGGCGTACTCGACCCGGGGCGGAACGGTGGGATGCACAGTGCGCGTGAGGAATCCGTCCGCCTCCAGCTCGCGCAGCGTCTGCGTCAGCATCTTCTGCGAGATGCCGTCGATGCGCTTGTGCAGGTCGGTGTAGCGCATGGTGCCCTCGGCCAGGGCATCGACGATGAGTACCGTCCATTTGCCGGCGATGCGGTCGAGAACCTGGCGGGTGGGGCATTTGGCCGAGTAGATGTCGGCGGGCAGGTCGGTGCCTTCGATCAGCGTGCGCACCTTCGAGAGTGTAACGCACTAATTAGTGCCTTCTTCCCAATAGAGTGCCACTCTCCGATAGTAAGAATTATGCAAAAACAGATACTCTCGGTTCCCGCCGCGATCCGCGCCCGCCGCACGACCCGCCACTTCCGGCCCGAACCCGTGGCGCCGGAGCTGCTCGACGAGCTCCTGGACTTGGCGGTGCAGGCGCCGAGCGCGTGGAACATGCAGGACCGCTCGATCGTCGTGGTCACCAGCGAGGCCGGGCGGCAGGCACTCTCGAAGGCCGCGTTCGGTCAGCCGCAGCCGCTGGAGGCGCCGGTCGTGCTGGTGTTCGTCGCCGACCCGACGGCCTGGCAGGACGGCAACGCCGACATCGCCGAGCTGGCCGGCCGCAACGGCGCGTGGAACGCCGAGTTCACCGCGATGTTCCACTCCCGCAGCGAGTTCCATTCGCTGCGCGAACGCGGCCTGCTGCGGGAGAACGCCGTGAAGAACGCGATGATCGCGGCCACCTACGTCATGCTGGCCGCCACCGGACTCGGCCTGGCCTCGGCCCCGATGAACGGCTGGGATCCGGAGCTGGTCAAGCAGGCCATCGGGATCGGCGACCGCGACGAGCTGGCCATCGCGGTCCTGGTCGCGGTCGGCTACAGCGATACCGTCCCGCCGCACCCCGGTCGCAAGCCGCGCGAGCTGACGGTCTTCCCGGAGCAGTACGTCAGCCGCTGAACTCGTTGCGCGCCAGGTAATCTCAGCCGACACCGAGGGTGTTGATGGTGGCGGCGATGAACACGATGGCCGAGCCGAGCACGGTCAGCGCGCCGACGTCGAAGGGCTTGCTGCGCACGGCGAGCAGGCCGACCCGCGCGGTCGGCAGGCACAGGCGGAAGGCGGCGGCGAGCAGGGTGGCGCCGCCGAAGAACAGCGCGCCGCGGCGCCACCGATCCTGGGCCACGAACACGATGGCCACCGCGATGACCAGCGCCACGACGACCAGCGGCAGGTGGGCTCGCAGGAACTGCGAGCCCCCGCCGCCCGCCCGCTGGTCCGCGGTGGACATGTCGGCATCGGTCACCCCCCGATTCTTACAGACGCCACCGCTCGCGCGTCGCCGACGGGCTTCTCCTCGATCACGTGACCCGCCTCGATCGCGCGGGGCGCGTCGCGAAACAACGTGGGGTGATTCACGATTCCCAGTCGGTACTACGAAGCGTAGTTTAAATGTGACGTCGCGATTATCCGATTCAGGAGGGTGAGCAATGAGGGCCTTGACACGGATTGGGCACTACCTGGCGGCGGTGCGGCAGGCCAAGCGGAACCGGTCGGATCTGTTCGGCTGGCTGCTGCGTCGACCGCAGATCCTGTTGAGCACCTTGGTGTTCGAGACCGCGCTGCTGTTCACCAACCGACTCGATCCGAAGCTCAAGGAGTTGGCTGAGCTGAAGACCGCGGGCCTGGTGAACTGTGAGTTCTGCCTGGACATCGGCTCCGCGCTGGCCCAGTCGGCCGGCCTCAGCGAGCGTCAGCTCACGGACCTGCCTCGCTACCGCACCAGCGACGCATACACCGAACTCGAGAAGCTCGTCATCGCCTTCGCCGAGGCCATGACCGCCACCCCCGCCGTCGACCTCGACGACCTGCGCGCCGATCTGCTGCAGCACCTGTCGCGCGCTCAGCTCGCCGAGCTGGCGGCCACCATCGCGTGGGAGAACCAGCGCGCCCGCCTCAACCAGGGCCTCGGCGTCCGCCCGACCGGCATGGCCGAGGGCGGTATGTGCGCGCTGCCGGAGCGTCCCGCGAACTGACCGACCGACTCGTCCGGCAGCCGTCGGGGGCCACCTGGTTGACTGGCGAACTGTGTTCCGACTGATGTTTCATGAGCCCGCCATCCCCGGCAACACCGGCAATGCGATTCGGCTGGTGGCGGGGACGGGGTGTGAGCTGCACCTGATCGAGCCGTTGGGGTTCGATCTCTCGGAGGCGAAGCTGCGGCGGGCGGGGCTGGACTACCACGATCTGGCCTCGGTGACGGTGCACAAGGATCTCGCGGCGGCGTGGGCGGCGCTGCGGCCGGAGCGGGTGTTCGCGTTCACGACGCAGGCGACCACGCGCTACACCGAGGTGGACTACCGCGAGGGCGATGTGCTGCTCTTCGGCACCGAGCCGACGGGGCTGCCCGCGACGGTCCTCGACGACCCGCACGTCACCGATCAGCTGCGCATTCCCATGCTGCCGGGCCGGCGTTCGATGAACCTGTCCAACGCGGCGGCGGTCGCGGCGTACGAGGCCTGGCGTCAGGTCGGCTTTCCCGGCGGAGTGTGACCGCGCCCGCGGAAGCTTTGTCGCGCAGCCGGTTTCGCGTTCGGCTCAGCGATCGATCTCGAAGCGCTTGAAGCGGGAGGTGGCGCCGGCCGCCAGACTGACGGCGCTCTTCGGCACTCCGTAGTGCTCGGCGAGCAGTGCGACGGCGGCCCTGTTCGCCTTGCCTTCGACGGCCGGCGCGCGCACGTACAGCTGGAGAGTGCCGTCGTCGAGGGTCTCGACGAGCGGACCCTTACGGCTGTTCGGCTTGATGACCGCCCGGACCGTCTCCCGCACTCTTCGCTCCCGTCGCCGCGCCGCCCGAACCCGTAACCTGTTGCGCGCCTTCACCGGAGCCGGACGCCACGCCCACAGGCGATTCCGTTCGAGCGCCGCCCCGGCGTCGCCGCGACACCCGCCGCACGATGGCCCACACCACGGCGCCGAGCACCACGAGGAAGCCTAGCCACGGCAGCGCCTTGCCGGTGAACACGACCGCGTCTTTCAGCCAGTCCACCAGCGAGTTCCAGCCCGCGACGATGCCCTCCCAGAAGTTGTCGGCGCGGTCCTCCTCGGCCTTGGTGGTCGCGGTGGTGATGTCGACAGTGAGCGTGGACAGCGCGACCTCGTCGTCGAGGTGGCGCTTCTGCGCGGTCAGGCTGTCGAGCTCGCCCTGCCTGCTGGACAGGGCCTGCTCGGCGTTGATCAGGTCGGCGGTGTTGGTCGCGCCGGCGATGAGCCCGCGCAGCCGGTCGACGGAGGCCTGCAGGGCCTTGATCCTGGCGTCCAGGTCTTCCCACTGCATCGTCACGTCGTCGCGGTTGGTGTGCACCCTGGTGACGCGGCCGAGGCCGCCGAGTCCGTCGATGAACGCGTCGGTCTTGTCCGCGGGCACCCGGACTGTGAGCGTGGCACTGGGATCGGTGTCGTCGGTGCCGGGCTGCTCGGTCCTGCTGTCGACCCGGCCGCCGGCCTCGCGCACCCGGTCGGCGACCTTGCCCGCCGTCTCGACCGGCTCACCCGCGGTCATCTCGACGCTGCCGCTGACGACTTCCATACGCGCCGTGACCGTTTCGCCGCCGACATTGTCCTTGCGCGCCGGTCCATTGTCACCGCGCCCCGGCCCGTGTTCGCTCAGCGGAGGCGCGGCGGGCGCGGGCTCCATGGACGCGTAGCTCGACGCCCGGTCCGGCGGCCCGCCCGGCCGCGCGCGGTCGTTGTCGCCCCCACAGCCGACGAGCAACGTCAGGCCGAGCAGTCCGATGCACAGCACAGCAAGCTTCCGCATGATTCGCACAGTAGCCCCCGCGACCGCGCGAACGGCCCGGCATAACGGTTCTCTAGAGCCCTTCTAACAGTTCTCTAAAACTGTGGGCGGCCAGGTCATTCGCCGAGCCGGGCGGTGATCCGCGCGACGCGGGGGGCCAGCGCGGGATGCGTCCCGTACAGGCGTCGGCGCAGCGCCACCAGGCGCGGCAGGTCGGCGGGTTCCCATTGTCGCAGCGCGGCGGCGAGTTCGCGGCCGTAGCCGAGGTCGACCGCGGCCCGGTCGGCGGCGAACTCGTCGCGGCGCTCCTGCACGCCCCGGGTCAACGGCTCCACGATCAGCAGGGCGACGAACAGCAGTGCGGCGGTGCGGCCCACGACCGGCGTCAGCGCGATGGCCGCGACAGGCAGCATCCCGATCGCGACGATCGATCGGACGCACGGCGCGAGCGCACCGAGAATCCCCGCGGGCCGCCCGGCCAGGCGGCACACCGCCCACAGCACGCGACGGGGCATGGCAATCCACGCGTCGAGCAGCCGCACCCGCGGATCGACGTTCCGGTGGTGTCCGAGCTCGTGCGCGAGCATCGCCTCGAGCTGCCGGGGGTCGAGGGTGAGCGCCGAACTCGTCACGGCGACAATGCGACTCGGCGCGGCGGCGGCATTCGGATCCTCGGACTGCTCCACCCACAGCGAGTAGGGCCATCCGTCGACGCCGGGCGCGCTGGTGACGTTTCCCCAAGCGACAGCGAGGATTTCGTCTTCCGGTGGGATCGGTCGCCGATACCCGGACGCCTTGGCGAACCTCGCGCGGTCGGGGGTGAACCAGGCCGCGTCGAAGAGCATCACGCCGGCGAAGACCCAGATCACGACGGCCGTCACCGATAGCCAGAGACCCGCCCAGGCGCCGAGAATGAGCACGATCGCGACGCTGAGCGCGATGGTCGGCAGTGCCAGCAGCACGGTCGCGGCCACGGCCGGGTAGCGGCGGGCGGCGGGGGCGGCGGTGCGCCGAGGTGAGTCGGCGGCGGAGGGCGCAGGCATGGGAACTCCCGATTGTCGAACGGGCCGGCGCTTGGCAGAACCCTTCATCGTACGACTGCGTACGCCTGCCGGGAAAGCGAGTTGTCCAGCGCCTCAGCGGAAGTCGCGGGACTTCGAGTCGACGCGCAGATCCAGGCGCTGCAGGTGCTCGGCGAGGACGCTGACCGCGCCCTCGGCGTTCTGCAGACGACCCCGGATGAGCAGGGCCGGGGCGCTCTGCGCCAGGCGGCGGTACCGGGTCCACAGGCCGACCGAGCAGACCACGTTCACCATGCCGGTCTCGTCCTCCAGATTGAGGAAGGTGACGCCTGCGGCCGTTGCGGGGCGCTGCCGGTGGGTCACCGCGCCGCCGATCAGCACCCGTGTCCCGTCACGGACGGCGAGCAGGCCGGCGGCGGGGATCACGCCGAGGGCGTCGAGGCGCGGACGCAGGAATTCGGTGGGGTAGCTGCCGGGAGAGACGCCGGTGGCCCAGACGTCGGCGGCGGCCAGTTCCAGGTCGCTCATGCCGGGCAGCACCGGGGCGGTGGTGGCGGCACCGGTGCCGGGTAGTCGATCCCGGCGCTCCCCCGCGGCGGCGCCCGCGGCCCACAGCGCCTCGCGGCGGGTGTCGCCGAGCCCGCCCAGGGCGCCCGCAGTGGCGAGCGACTCCGCCTGGGCGACCGTGAGCTCCACGCGACCGGTCAGGTCGAGGAAGGACGTGTACGGCCCGTCTTCCCTTGCGGCGACTATCTTTTCGGCGAGGTCGGGGCCGATGTGCCGGACCGAGGCCAGGCCGAGGCGCACCTGGGTGCCCTCGTGTTCGAGGGTGGGTTCGGCGCGGCTGGCATTGATGTCGGGGCCGTGCACCAGAACCCCGTGCCTGCGCGCGTCGGCGACCAGGGATTGCGGGGAGTAGAAGCCCATCGGCTGCGCGCGGAGCAGCCCGGCGCAGAAGGCGGCGGGGTGGTGCAGCTTGAACCACGAGGAGTAGAACACGATCGAGGCGAAGCTCTGCGAATGACTCTCCGGGAAGCCGAAATTCGCGAAGGCGTGCAGCTTCTCGTAGATGCGGTCGGCGACCTCGCCGGTGATTCCGTGCAGGTCGCGCATGCCCTGATAGAGGCGCGCCTTGAGCGCCTCCATGCGCTGGGTGGAGCGTTTGGCGCCCATCGCGCGGCGCAGCTGGTCGGCCTCGGCGGCGGTGAATCCCGCGACGTCGACGGCCATCTGCATGAGCTGCTCCTGGAACAGCGGGACGCCGAGCGTGCGCGACAGCGAATTCTCCAGTGCCGGATGGTCATAGGTCACCTCCTCGGTGCCGTTGCGGCGCCGGATATAGGGGTGCACCGAACCGCCCTGGATGGGGCCGGGGCGGATCAGCGCCACCTCGACCACCAGGTCATAGAACTCCCTCGGCCGCAGCCGGGGCAGCGTGGCCATCTGCGCGCGCGACTCCACCTGGAACACGCCCACCGAGTCGGCGCGCGAGAGCATCTCGTAGACGGCGGCCTCCTTCAGGTCGAGCTTGTGCAGCTCGACGATCTCGCCGGTGTGCTCGCGCACCAGGTCGATCATGTAGTGCAGCGCGGAGAGCATGCCGAGGCCGAGCAGGTCGAACTTCACCAAATCGATTGCGGCGCAGTCGTCTTTGTCCCACTGCAGCACGCTGCGACCGGGCATGCGCGCCCACTCCACCGGGCAGACGTCGGCGATGGGGCGGTCGCAGATCACCATGCCGCCGGAGTGGATGCCGAGATGCCTTGGCAGGCCCTCGATCTCGGCGGCCAGCTGGAGCACCTCGGCGGGGATGTCGGTGCCGGTCTCCGCGCCGACGCCGGTCCACCGGCTCACCTGCTTGCTCCACGCGTCCTGCTGCCCCGGCGAGAAGCCCAGCGCGCGTGCGGCATCGCGGACCGCGGACTTGCCGCGATAGGTGATCACATTGGCGACCTGCGCGGCGTACGCGCGGCCGTACTTGGCGTAGACGTGCTGGATGGCCTCCTCGCGGCGGTCGGACTCGATATCGAGGTCGATATCGGGCGGGCCGTCGCGCTCCTGCGAGAGGAAGCGTTCGAACAGCAGGGCATTGGCGACCGGGTCGACGTTGGTGATGCCGATCGCGTAGCAGACCGCCGAGTTGGCCGCCGAACCCCGGCCCTGGCAGAGGATGCCGTTCTCCTTGCAGAAGGCGACGATGTCGTGCACGACCAGGAAGTAGCCGGGAAAGTTCAGCTCATCGATCACCGCGAGTTCGTGCTCGATCTGCCGGTACGCCTGCGGGTTTCGCTCCGGCGGACCGTAGCGGGCCGCGGCGCCCTCCAGGGTGAGCGCGCGCAGCCAGGACTTCTCGTCGTGTCCGGCGGGCACCTCGAACGGCGGCAGCTTCGGCGCGATCAGTTTCAGGTCGAAGGCGCATTCGCGGGCCAGCGCGACCGCGTTGCGCACCGCCTGCGGGCAGTCGGCGAACAGCCGCGCCATCTCCGCGCCGGAGCGCAGGTGCGCGCCGCCCGCCGGGGCCAGCCAGCCGGCGATCTCGTCCAGGCTCTGCCTGGCCCTGATGGCGGCGAGCGCCATGGCGCGGCGGCGCTGATCGGGCGCGGCGAAATGCGCTCCGGTGGTGGCCAATACGGGGAGACCGAGACGGTCGGCCAGGGCGATGAGGTGAGCGTTGCGCTCGTCGTCCTCCGGGATGCCGTGGTGGGTGAGCTCCACACTCACCCTGTCCGCGCCGAATCGCTCCGTCAGGTCGCGCAGCGCGGCCTCGGCGCGCACGAGACGTGTACTGCCCGAACGCAAGTCGTCGGCGAGGGCCTGCCGCAGGTGTCCCTTGCGGCAGCCGGTCAGGATCTGCCACTGCCCGCCGGCGGCCGCGGTGAGCGCGTCGAGGTCGTAGCGGAGGATGCCCTTCTCCCCCGCGGCGAGGTGGGCGGCCGAGATCTCTCGCGAGAGTCTGCGGTAGCCCTCTTGACCGCGGGCGAGCACCAGCAGGTGCGGGCCGGCGGGGTCCGGTGATCCCGTGCGCGGCTGGGCGTCCGGTGCGTCCGCGTGCGCGCTTTCGGTGATCGAATTATCAATCTGCTCAGCGTGTTTCGCGAGAGCACCGGCTGTGCGCCGACGTGACCGCCCCTTGGCGCCGGCACCTTCGGCCGTGCCCAGCGACAGCTCGGCTCCGAAGACCGTCGGCATCCCCCACTCCCTGGCCGCCTCCGCGAACCGCACGGTGCCGTAGAAGCCGTCGTGATCGGTGAGCGCGATCGCCTCCAGACCGAGCCGCACGGCCTCCTCCACCAGCTCCTCCGGCTGACTCGCGCCGTCCAGGAAACTGTAGGCCGAGTGCGCGTGCAGCTCCGCGTACGGCACCGTCGGCCCTTCGGCGGGGGCCACCGGCTCGGCCAGGTACTCCCCGCGCTTGCGCGACCAGGCCGGGCTGTCGCCGCCGTCGCCGGGGTACCCCTCGTCGGGGTTGGCCCGGCCGGGTCGCCCCGACAGCACCCGCTCCAGCTCCGCCCAGGTGGGCGGCCCGTGACTCCAGCCCACCTCGTCTCCTTCCCGGTCGGCTCAGTTGGCGGGCAGCGGCGCCGTCGAGCCCTCGGCCAGCGCCGACTCGACCTTGTCGAGGCCGGCCCGGATCAGCGCGCCGTAGGCGTCGGCGGCGAGCACGTCGAGGTGGCCGCGGGCGATGGCGAGTTGCATGCGGGCGGCCTCGAAGTCGCCGACCCGGCGGTGGCTGTCGGCCAGGTTGAGGTACAGCGACGGCAGGAAGCTGCGCAGGCCCTCGTCCAGTGGGATGCCGGGGCCGAACACCGCGGCCAGCGCGCGCCGATCCCAGAGCAGCGCGGCGGCGGCCGAGTGCTGCAGATCGGCTAGGTGATGCGCGATCACGCAGCGGTGCAAGGCATCACCGCCCTCACCGATCTCGTCCCACAGCTTCTCCAGGGCCTGCCGCGCCGCCGCCTGGTCCCCACCACCGAGCCGCACCGCGGCAAAGATTTCCGCCATCCGATCGTCCGCCATGCGCCGAGTATCGCACATATGTTCGAGCTATTTCGAGAGGTTGTTCGAGCCGTGTTCGCCACCTCGGTTGTGGACCTCGAAAGTGACCAGCGCCACTTGGCGGGTAAACTTACTTCAGAGTAAGTTCGTGCCAACCAGATCTGCAAAGGAGCAGCCCGTGAACGAGGCATCGCGAAGCGATTCGATGAGGGGCGGCGGTCGGCTGGCGGAGGCGGGGGTGCCCGAGACTCGGCGTGGTCGTCGCAACCGCGATATCTCCGGCCGGCATGTCCTGATCACCGGCGCTTCCTCGGGCATCGGCAAGGCCGCCGCGATCGCCGTCGCGGGCAAGGGCGCCACCGTGTTCCTGCTCGCGCGCCGCGGCGAGGAGCTGGCGTCGGTGGTCGAGGAGATCAGGGCGGCCGGCGGCAGCGCCTACGGATACCAGTGTGACGTCACCGATTCCGACTCCGTCGATCACACCGTGAAGACCATTCTCGACGAGCACGGCCACGTCGACATGCTGGTGAACAACGCGGGCCGGTCCATCCGCCGCGCCATCCACCGCTCCACCGACCGGCTGCACGACTTCGAACGCACCATGGCCGTCAACTACTTCGGCGCGCTGCGCATGACGCTCGCCCTGCTGCCGCAGATGCGCGAGCGCAAGTTCGGCCACATCGTCAATATCAGCAGCGCGGGCGTGCAGGTCGCCACGCCGCGCTTCGCCGCGTACCTGGCCAGCAAGGCCGCGCTGGACAAGTTCGCCGAGGTGGCCGCGGTCGAGACCATGGCCGACGGCGTCACCTTCACCACCATCCACATGCCGCTGGTGCGCACCCCCATGATCACCCCCAGCGGCGACCAGGGCCCGTCCGAATCGCCCGAGTGGGCAGCCGCCACGATCGTGCGCGCGCTGACCGAGCGCCCCAAGCGCATCGACGTCCCCCTCGGCACCTTCGCCGAGTACGGCGCCCTACTCACCCCCAAATTCCGCGACCGCATCCTGCACCGCTACTACCGCGCCCTCCCCGACTCCCCCGCTGCCAAGGGCGAACAGGTCGACGAGCCCGAGCCCTCCCCGGAACCCGTTGCCCCCCAGCCCAACCCACGCCCCCGCTCAACTGCCCGCCGAGTCACCGGCACCGCCCTCCGCCGCGCCGCCCGCTGGGTACCGGGCACCCACTGGTAGCTCCGACCAGCTTCCGATAGCCGCGGCTTCGACCATCCAGTTGACCGTTTCTCGGCTGCTGTTCAGTCCATTGGGATGCATGCAAGCTCCAATCCGCTGTGGACAGCCTTCGGGCACATCGACGAAATTGGTTGCCGAGCAGGTAGATTCGAGCATCCTTCAGTCGATCCCGAACCGCCATACAGAGGAACTGTTCATGCCGATGCGTGTAGACATCGACCGCGCCGTACGTGCTGTACGCGCAGCCATCGACTTCGATTGGACCTGGACTCCTGACGACCTACGCAGCTTCAGTCAGCGGGCGGGGTGGGAACTGTCTGGATCGGACCGACGGAAACCTGCTCTGACGACTGATCTCGACGTCAACCGCCCCGACGCGAGGGTGTCCATCGGTCACTTCGCCGACCTCGGTGGGCCACCTCAGCTGGAGGAGTTCTCGTTCAAAGTCACCGACGTAGTTCTCGATGATCCCAGCGTCCGAGGAGAACTGGACGAGGTATTCGATGAGCTCGCACAGCAGGTAGGCACGGTAGTGGGGCACGGACCGACAGAAGCGTGGACCGAGCCGACCCGGGGCGTGCGCTGGGATGTACCGGACCTCGTCGTTACCGTGACCACCAGCGCCAGATCGGTTTACGTCACCTTCGTCAGCCCTGAGTATCAGCACTGGAACGACGAGAACGACAAGTCGCTCGAAACCGCTGAATAGAACACCAGGGGTCGGTCAGCCGGCGGCGTCCTGGCTATCGGGCTCTACGACGGGTAGAGGGTGAATCGTGTCGACCACCAGTGCGGTTACGGGTTTGGCGGGGGCGTTGCAGCTGGGGTGGCGGGGCGGGAAGGTGATGGTGCGGGCGGTGATTCGCCAGCGGCGGCCGTCGCGGTGGGTGACGAGGGCGGTACCGGGCGTGGCGGGGTCGGTCGGTGCCATGTCTTCGCGGGTGACCGTGAGGGCGTCGGGGGCGGCTGAGATCTGTTCGCGCACGGCTACTTCCGCGAGTTGTTCCAGCGGGGAGTAGCAGCTGCGGCCGCGCAGGCCGGTCAACGAGACCTCGTTGCGGTGGGCGGCGGCCATCATCTCCGCGGCGGAGGCGGCGTCGAGGCGGCCGTAAGTGAGTCCGGAGGGCAGCAGCACCAGGGCGGGGGCGAAGCGGTGGCCGCCGGTGTGCGAGGACTCCCACACTCGGCCAGGGTATTTCGTCGCGAGCTCGGCGGCGATCGGGCGGCCGAGCAGGGCGCAGCACTGGTCGCGCTTTCCGTGCGCGCAGACCAGTACGAGCGGATCACGCACGGGCACACCGATTCCCGGCGGCGGGCCGGCCAGCAGGTGCAGATCGACGTCGAGCAGCTGTTTCAGATCGGTGATCTCGAAGCGCTCGCACCAGGAGTCCTCCGGCCGCGAACTGGCGATCAAAACCGTTCGGGCGCCGGTGAATTCGTTGCGGCCGGGGCGGCGGATCAGGGTCGGGCGCACGCGCGCGGCGGCGGTGCGGGCCGCGAGCTCGGGGGTGAGTTCCGGGCCGAGCACCTCGTCACCGATCACGTCGCGCCCCCACGCGCCGGGGTGCTCGACACACAGCCAGCCGCTCACCTCGGTGGCGGTGCCGGGCAGCGGGGTCGGCGCCGCGGCGGCGGAGCAGAGCATGCCCTCGAAGCCGGTGCGCGTCACGCGGCGAGGAACGGGTGTACGGCGGCCGCGAATTCGCGGTAGCGGTCGCGGTGGATGCTGTGGCCGCAGGAGAAGGACGCGACGGTGCAGTCGGGGATGGCGGCGCGCACGAGCGCCA
>NZ_BAGH01000071.1 GCF_000308715.1 Nocardia tenerifensis NBRC 101015 | reverse complement strand
GCGCGGCAGCTCCGGGAAACGCGGTGGCCGGGCGGCGAATGGGCCAGCCTCGCGTAGCGAGCCCGTGGGGGGTGGTGGCCGGGAGGCGGGTGGGCAGGCATCGCAGGGCGATTCGGGGAAGAGTGGGCGGGCCTCTCGTGGCGACTCCGCTCAGCGGACCTACGGCGGCGTCTCCGCCGACGAGCGGCGGGCGCAGCGGCGCGCGGCCTTGCTGGCCGCCGCGCTGGAGATCATCGGCACGCAGGGGCTGGCCAAGCTCACGGTCTCGGGGCTGTGCGCGGAGGCCGGACTCAACGAGCGGTATTACTACGAGAGCTTCGACAGTCGCGAGGCCGTGCTGACCGCGCTCATCGACGCGATCGCCGAGGAACTCGCAATCGCGATCGTGGCGGCGGTCGGGACCGCGCCGAAGGACCCGCGAGAAACGGCGCGCGCCGCCATCGCGGCGGGCATCCACGTGCTCACCGATGACCCGCGAAAAGCGAAGGTGGCGCTGGTCGCGGGCATGGCGACGCCGGAGTTGCGCACGCGCACCACGGAAACGGTGCGGGTGTTCGCGCGCATGGTCGCCGCCGAGGGCATCGACTTCTACGGTATCGACGATCCGGATTCCGACCCCGCGATCGACTTCCGGGCCAACTATCTCGTCGGCGGCCTGGTGCAGACGCTCACCGCGTGGTTGCAGGGCGAGTTGTCGCTCACCCGCGACGAGCTGATCGAGCACACCACCGACGTATTCGTCTTGCTCGGTGAGGATTTGGCGCGGCGACTCACCTGACGCCGCCGCCGTCCGCCAGGTCGAGCGAGACCTCGTGCAAGCCGGTCGACTCCCCCTGCAGGACAACGCGGAACGGGACGCCCTTGCGCGCCCAGTAATCCGCGCAGTCGCGCATCGCCTCGGCGAGCCAGTCCCGCTCGGCCGGCTCATCGGCCAGCAGATATACCGAATCACGCACCACGACAACGTATCCCGTGCCGTCGCCGACGAAATCGTCCAGATCACGCAGACATTCGTCGAAGGCATCTTTGTTCTCGCCGAAGTAGTACGGGAACTGCAAGGCCGAGGCCACCTCGTCGAACAGCCGCGCGACGGTGCGCATCTTCGTGCCGCGCAGTTCGCGCACCACATAGCCGGACGGGGCACGGTAGCGCACGCCGCTCAGCTCGGCGGCGTCGACGAGTGCCGCCCCGAACACCGGCGCGGCACTCCGCTGCGCGCCGGTCTCGAGATCGACCGGGCGAGCGAGGAACTGCGACAACGGCATCACCTTGGTCATCAGCGCATCCTCGTGAAGGTCTCGTAGTGGTCCCCCGTATACCAAGCCGATCCGTCGCTGCCGGTGACGATGCGCTCGGCATCCCTGGATCGGCCGCGCTGCTTCGGGTTCACATCCCACTCCCGGTACGTGATCGATTTGCCCGCAGCGTCTTCGGCGGCCAGCGTGCCCGCCCGATTCATCCAGGGGTCGCCGCCCTTGGTGCCCGGCGCGTTCGCCGAATCGGGCCAGCGACCAGCGTCGATCTCGCGCAGGGTGTCGTAGGCGTTGGCGGGCACGCCCGGTGCGCGGGTAGGCGATGACGCCTCAGACGGTTTCGGTGCGGCCCCGGACGGCTTCGGCGCAACCTCGGACGGCTTCGGCGCACTGGCTGCGGGTGCCCCGCCGGTGCTGACCGCACCGCTGGTAACGCGGGCCGTCGTGGTCGCCCGGCCGTCATCGTCGCCGCCACGCAGGCCGAGGACGACGACCACCACCAGCGCGAGCGCAACCGCACCCAGACCGGCGAGCACACGAATCACTTTCGGTGACAAGCTCATCGGTACTGCACCGTGACCGGCGCGTGGTCGGACCAGCGCTGGTCGTAGGCGGCGGCCCGCTCCACGACCGCCTGCTTGGCGCGCGCCGCGAGCTCGCCCAGGGCGAGCTGATAATCGATGCGCCACCGGATCGACTCGGCCCTACAAACACTAGAATCACCCTTGAACAGGGAGGGAACCGAGATGCAGACCCCGTTACGCGCCTTGCTTGTGGCGAGGCTATCCGTCATGACTGACGAATCTACGTCACCAGCTCGTCAGCTAGAGCATGGACGTAACACCATGCTCGCTCGTGGATGGACGGAGGCAGGGACAGCGACCGACCTGGACGTGTCAGCCACCAAGTACTCACCGTTCGACCGGCCGGAACTGGGCGACTGGCTGAAGAACCGGACGCATGAATTCGACGTGATCGTGGTGTGGAGGCTTGACCGCCTGGTGCGGTCGTCCAAAGACCTCGCTGACTTGCTTTCCTGGTGCGAAGGTAACGGCAAGTCGCTGGTATCGACTACCGAAGGTTTCGACCTGAGCACACCTTTTGGCAAAGCAATGGCGGCAATCATCGCTGCCCTCGGCGAACTAGAGGCGGGCACGCTCGCAACACGCGTAAAAGATTCACATACCGCATTACGGAAAATGGACCGTTGGCCCGGAGGCCAGCCACCGTACGGTTACAGGATCGTTGATCACCCTCGCGCCGGTAAGACTCTCGAAATAGATCCGATCTCGTCTAAGGCCGTTCGAGTCATGGGCGAAATGACTATCGCCGGTAAATCCCAGTGGGAAATAGCCGCTCAGCTAACGGCAGACGGCTTCCCCACACCGGCTAGGTACTACCACAAAGAGGGCGCAAACCGTAAGACTAAGGTCTCGGACATCTGGAATCAGTCTAGTGTAGGAAAGATTCTTAAATCTCCGGCTACGCAGGGGTTCAAGCTCACTGGTCGCTCAGTTAAGGAACGCAGGCTTGCCCGTGGCGGAGACGGAATGCCTATCCGGTACACGCCTAAGGGCATATTCACGGATGCAGAATGGAACGAAATCCAAGAAATTCTACGGAGCCGCTCCCGCACTCGAGAACGTTCCCACGGCGCTTCTCCACTTCTCGGCATCGTCTATTGCCACGGATGCAAAGACAGGCTATATCGAGTCGTGAACTCGAACCCGAACGGCAAGACGTACTCCTACTACCGGTGCATGCCGAAAACCGGCAAGCCGAAGTGCCCCGGCGCTACGTTCCTAGAATCCGCTGTGCAACAACTTGTAGACAAACTGGTAAACGGTACATTCTCTAAACTTCCAGTTACCGAGCGTCGCTTTGTTCCGGGCGAAGATCACACCGATGAACTCGAAGCCGTTACCCGCGCAATGACCAGCATCAGGGACGAGCACGATTTGGGCTTTTACGACTACGAAGGCGGGCGAGACGATTACCGCGAGCGCCTGGCTGCCCTGGTGGAAAAGAGAAAGCTTCTAGAATCGCTTCCCCATCGGGAAGCAGAGTACATCGATGAACCGACCGGTGAAACCCATTCCGAAGCGTATAAGCGGATGAATCCCGAGGAACGCCGCATCTTACTAATGAAGGCAGGCATCAAAATCTACATCGCGAGCATCAATCCTGATCGTATCGACGTAGAACTTCCGGTGAAACAGATCAAAGATGCCCTAAGCGTGCCGGACGGTGCACATCCGATGGACGCTCTATTTAAGCTAATGACCGACGGAGGCATTGTTGGCATTACGTCGTCTAGCGACTTCCTTACGATCAAGCATCGGGACGGCTCGGCTCTAGTTTTCGACGCAAATACTGGCGAACCGCTCGCACTTGATGACGCATAACTTGAAATCCACGGGGTATATGACAACAGCCCTGGGGTTGACCGGCGAGGCGCGGGAAAAGAGATCAACCGACCGCTGACGCCGGAAGAGAAGGAGTTGGCGCGGGAGCCGTTTCCTGGTTGGAACGAGTGGGCTTGGGAGAACCGGGAGAAAGCGAGAGCGATGCAAGACGAAGATGAATAACGGCTCTGTCGGTACTGCGGCCCCCTCCATCGGTGGGGGCCGTTGCCGTTGGAGGGCTAGCCAGAGCGGCCCGCGTAGACGGCTCTGTTTGCCCCTGTGAGCGCTTAATAAGGTTCAGGGGTACGTAAACACCCCTGGTGTCGGTGAGGGCCGGTACGGTGGCTGTCGTGAGTTGCTAGTGAAGGGGTGGGATCGTGTTCGAGTCGGATGTGTTGGCGCTTGCGCTGGCAGTGGTGAAGCCGGGCGGTAAGGCCCGGTTACTCAATGAGAACAACTTGGCCGATGATTCGGGTTGGGTGCCGGTCGCGGATGCGGTGGAGTCGGGCCGGGCGTTCTTCGTAGAGGTGAAGTCGACGCTTGCGGCGTTCGATTTGGACACTCCGGAATTGGTGGAATCCGGCGAGCGTGTTCGGGAATGGGCAGAGGCGGAGGGTTTGCCGACGCTGTTGGTTTCTTCGGGTCGGGAAGATCACCGGCACCTTTATATCCGTACCGAGGATCGCGACCGGGTGAACCAGTGTGCGATTGCGTTCGGTGTTCTGAAATCCGCTCACCGTAAAGCGATTCGTCCGCCGTTGGCTCCGCACCGATTAGGGCTGCAAACGGCGCTCATTGCGCCGCAGACAGTCGAAGAAGCGTTAGGGGTACTTGGACCCTCGGAATACGACGAGCCGCGCTACAGGGAGCGGCCCGCGTGGCTGGTGTCATTGATCAGCGAAGGCGACACCGGAGGTAAATACGCGGGGCGTTCTCAGATGGCATTAGCGGTAGCATCTGGCCTTCGTCGTTGCGGATACAGGTTCGAGCATTTCCGTGGAGTGATGACGAATCATAGGAACGGCTGTAGCGCGAAGTATTTCGCGCTTGCTGGTGGCGAGGGCACCGAGGACCCAGAAGCGTTTCTTGTCCGGGTGTGGGACAAGTCAGCCGATCAGCTGACGCCGAAACAGATTGTTGCCAAACTCGATAATGTCCGGGCTCAGATAATGGTCGCACCGTGGAGAGGAAAGACCGGGAGCACCGATCGGTCGGTCATGCTGGCGTTGTGCGAGCTGGGGACTACGTCGGCGACAACAGCTTTGGCGTTCGGGTCACGGCGTATCGCTGAGGTGGCTCAGGTTCAAGACAAGACAGCGCGTAAAGCGCTGGGTCGGTTGGTTGATGCCGGTTGGTTGATCCGGGTGAAGGCATCCCGATTGGGGGATGCCGACACGTACCGGTTCGGACCGGAGGTGGACAGAATGACCGCACTTAACTCGTCCCCCCATATAGGTAAAAGAACTATATGGTGTACTAATGACCAAATCGATAATGACCGGGTGTTGATGCACCCGGTGTTCCGTAATGGGTCTGGACTCGGCAAAAACCGAGGACAGACGTGGTTGATATTGAAGAACGGTGGCCGTCCGATGACGGCCCCGGAGATTGCTGCCGTGGTCGACGGGAACCGCCGAACCGTTGATCGTCACTTGACCGTGCTGGCAAAGCACGGGTTGGCTGTGAAGACCGGTAGTAGGTGGGAGGCCGCTGGGGACTCCCACTGTTTGGATCAGTTGGCTATCGAGTTGGGAACTATCGACCGGGCTGTCCGGCAGGTCGAGCAGAACGAACGGAACCGGGAGGGGTTCCGTACCAAGATGCGATTGGATGGCGCACGCCAAGAAGGTGCGCCGGAAGATGATCCTGAGTTTCAGCGGCAATTCGAGGAACACCTAGCGGAGCAACAGCGCCGCGCCCACGAAGAGGAAATACGGCAGATGGGCTTAGCCAAGGCACTGGGGCTACCCGAGTATGGGTAGTGCCGTGTTCGTCGCGTAGAAACGAAAATAGCCCCCGTTTCGGCGGGGGCTATCTCGTGTCTATCGGTTAGTTCTCCGACAGGTACCGGTACACGGTCGCTCGTGAGCAACCGAGCATCTTCGCGATATCGGGGGCAGTGATGCCCTTGGCCTTCAACTGCCGAGCCTTGGCAGCGTCGGCGTCGTCCACCTTGCGGGGCCGACCGCCCTTGCGCCCGTTGGCGGCTGCCGCTGCCAGTCCGGCGCGGGTGCGTTCGATCATGGTGTCTCGTTCGAGTTGGGCGAATGCTGCCATCACGGTCAGCATCGCTTTGCCCATCGGTCCGTCTGTGTGCAATCCCTCGGTGAGGGAACGGAATCCGATTCCACGGTCGGTCAGTTGCTCGATGAGCTGGAGTACGTGAACCGTGTTCCGGCCCAACCTGTCGAGCTTCCACACGGTGAGCACGTCACCCTCGCGGAGATGATCCAAGCAAGCATCGAGTTCGGGTCGCTGAGCCTTGGAGCCGGACACTCCGTGGTCCGTGAAGATCCGTTGTGCCCCTGCGGCGTTCAACGCGTCGAGTTGCAACTGTGGGTCTTGATCGGTGGTGCTCACTCGTGCGTAGCCGATGATCGCCATGTTCCCCGCCTGTCTCATAATGCCGTTGGTTGAACGGTTTTGAGACTACGGGTTTTGAGACGGGTTTTCAAGACGGATTCCGAGACTGTTTCTCAAGGACGACGAACCGACCAGCCGACGCCGGTCTCAGTCGCAACAACCGATCGTTTGTGAGACACCCGCATGGGTGGGGGTAGGACCCATCGCACTGTCCGTGGTCAGTCCTCAGGCATACGGGCCAATCTCCCCCCGCGCTGGAATACCGGGGTGCCGGTACGCCCCTCCCTCCGCCTTGGCGGCCCACCCTCAGGCAATACGGGCCGATTTCACCGGAGACGGGGGGAGGGGGTAGATGTTGGCACGGGTGGCCCGCCTTCGGGTGCCTGCCTGCGGGCAGGGGCGTTCGGCGTCGGATGAGCTTCGCACTGTGGCAGTGGGTTCCGTCCGGGGAGGACTTCTGTCCGCACCGCTACCAGTCGGCCGTCAGCGGGTCATCTAGACCCCCGTACCACCCCAGGGGCGTTTGCCCGCGCCCCCGGTCTCGGGATCGGCACGTTATGCGGCTCCCCGGACGTGTACGGGTTATCAGGCTTTCGTTACCTAAGCCTCTGCTGTTCGGAGCATGTTTCCGGAGGGTCGGAACGATCGCGAATCGAGATCGTTGATTCGCTGCTGAACGATCACCGGTCGCGGGACTGTCCTCGGTCGCGGCCTTGGGTCTGACCGGTACCGCCACGTTCGACATTCGGTGCGTGTCCGGGTGGCTCCCGCACCGCTGCGTGCGGGTCGTGGGCCTGTCCCAGCAATCCCAGCCGTACGGCCTCCGGCACCCGAGCTTGATTCAGCATCTCTCGAAACGCCGCGTCTTGAACCCGTTGGGCCTCGGCCTGCGTTCTCGCGGTTGCCTCGCGTGCTTCGCGCTCGGCCCTGGCGCGTGCGGCTTCGGCCGATTCACGTTCCGGGGTGTTCTTTTCGAGCGACAAGGGATTGTATCCGAATTGTTTCTGAACATTTCGGATAGCCGATTCAGCCGCTTCGCGCGCCACTCGGTCACGCTCGGTTTCCGGGGCCGAAAGTGCCCTATCGGTAGACTTAGAAACCGGCTGCACTGGTTCCCGTTGCATTAATTGCTCATACGTGGGAAATTCTCGTGCCGCCTGCACAGCTGCTGCCCGTTCAGCGGCTTGTACTCGCTCGCGGTCTCGCTCCTCCTTCGCGCGTTCACGCTGCCGCTTCTGCTCTTCCCTGTCTCGTGCTCGGGCTTCTTTTTCCTTGGCCCGCTTCTGTTTCTCCAAGTGCTTGCTGATAGTGAGCGCGGTACGCCGCTGTTCACGAGAGACCTCTTGTACGTTGAATTGACGTCCCCACTTCTGTTTCATTTCCTGGAGCTTGTCTAATACTTCGCGGTCCACGCGGGCACCCTGAACGATCGTCCAATCGACTCGACCACCGGCCGCCATGAAGCGCTCATCTTTTTCGAGCTGCGGTAAGGCTTTTTCCTTATCGACTCTTCCAGCCTTGTATTCGTGCCCCCTCTGCGCCTTCTCGCTGAATACGTCGTGGTATCGCGCTCCGCGATCCGTAACGATCCGCACTTCTTTTTGGTAGCCCCGCTCAAGGGTTTGACCATTGAGTAGTGCCATACCATCGCGAAACCGTGTGCCTACGTCGCGAGAACGCTTCCATCGCTCCCTGGCCTTGAGGTATCCCTTACGGTCGCGGGCGTTGAGTCCTTTGAACCACTTTCCGTCGACGTATCGGGTGTACTCCGCTTCTAGCCTGTCGTTCCATTCGTACCCCATTGGCCCCCCTGAGCCCGGTGCAGCTTAGATAATCAGTCTTTAAGCCATTCGGCCATAGGCGGCCGACCGGCAGTAACCCACTCGCGGTATGTTTCAAGACTGTTGGAAAAAATCCCCGAGAGGTAGTCACCCCATTGCCGATCTACCGTCGCGGTAATCAGGTTTCCCGTGTCGAGGTAGACGTCTGTCCATTCGTGTCGGATCACAGGACCGAAATCCTTGTATCGGTCTCCGCCCATGCTCGGCACGTTGAACCAAGCTCCCTCGAAGTTTCTGCGAAATACTTCTCCGATAAACCGACTCAATTGATCGGCTACAGTCGCATTCTGCGGCCGATCGACTTCGTCCATGTCGTGGAAATGATCCAAGATGTACCGCTCGGCTTGATCGAGACCTCCGGCCGACCAAGGATTATCCGACATGTCCGGAACGGTTTCATTCAGGAACGCGTCAAGCTGCGCGTTCATATTCTCCGGTGCCAGCCATTCCAGCCATTTCGGGTCTTGCTGGTCCCGCTCGATCTGTTCGAGTTCTGCTTTCGTGTACGGCCGGAAGCCACCCATATTATTACCCCTTCTCGTTGTGGTCAGAACCGTTCAGTGTCGCGCTTGTCGTGGTCACGGTACAAGCCACTCACGACACCGACCCGTCTTTCAGGCGTGCGGGGCGAAGTCGGCGCGATCGTCTACGACCCGCGTACCAATCCACGGGCAGCGGCCCGGCACCGTCCCGTCATGCTGGCCGATCTTCCCCTCTACCAACGGAACCAGCCCGGTACAGAACATCGAAGGGCAAGCGACCTTCAGCATTTCGCCCGTGACCGGGTCAAACATCGCGACCCCTTTGCACTGGGACACCTTGACCCACGGACCTCCTCCACATGCACACTTCGTCGTCATAGCTACGCTCCTAACGGGTTTGGTTGATCGGTCGTATCCAGCAGTGCGGCCCAATAGTCATGACGCACTGCGTTCCATAGGTCACCGTGACGGGGGAACGCCTCGCGGGCTTCCCACAGATTCGTCAAGCCGTCGAGAATCACCAGCCCTGGTATCTCGCACGGGAGTCGTGTACCGCTAGGCCACCGGTAGGCCGGTGAGGAATCGGCCCGGTTCACGATGTGGAGCACCTGGCAGTCGTGGCCTACCAGTCGCCACGTCGCCATCTTGCGGTCGTCCGGGGACGTGGTGGTACGGAACCGATCTCGGCGCATCCCCCAACCTCCCCAGCATCGACTACGGCTTAGTACGCCCAGCCCTGGGAGTTCCGAAGTCTTCGTGCTCAGGGCCTGCAATAACCCTGACCTCGATGCACTCTCAACGGAACCGGGTTAGTGTTCGCATGTGTTCGCAGAATCGGACGTGACCGGTCATCTGCTGCGAGAGCTGCGGATGGTTATGGGCGTCGGCCTGCGTCAGATGTCGCGCAAGACTCGTTTCAGCTACGGCTATCTCTCCGATATCGAGAACGGCAAGCGGCCTGTTCCTCCGGCTGTGATCGCCGCGTACCGCGATGTGCTCGGTAACGATCCAGTGTTGGACGTAGAGCGTTTGACGGCGACGATGGCCGATCCGTCGTTGGTGGGAGTCTCAGCGCTCGAGGACATCTCGGTGATCCTCCAAAGGACCAGGCGGCTCGAAGACCAGATCGGGACGGCTCTGGTCATTCCAGCGGTTCGCGGGATAGACGGCGCGGCAAGGGCTTTGGTTTCCGCTGACGGTGCCTCGCTAGCATCTGAGGTAGCCACATATCGGGGGTGGCTTGAACATGTAGCGGGCAACTTCACGCTTGCCGACAAGGCACTCACCGATGCCGCGAAACTAGCCGAAGAATCCGGGGATGCCTCGCTGGTCGAACACGCCTTGTCGTTCTTGGCCTACACGGCGTGGCACCGTGGGGACTCTGCCCGCGCAAACGACGTGACAGAGGCCGCAATCCGGGTACCGAAAGCTCACCCGGTCCTAGGTGCCTACGACCGGTATCAGCAAGCCGAATTGCTTGCGGCACAAGGTGACCGTTCCAGAGCTGTCCGTGCCCTTCACAGAGCCGACAAGGCGGCAGAATCCACAGATGGGCTAGACCTGCCCCGACACGGGTATTGGTATGTCGAGGGGTTCTGGGGCGTGCAACGCGGCGTCGTGCTGTCCCTACTCGGACGCGAGTCTGAAGCCGTACGGGAGGCCACGGCCGGAGTCGCGGCCCTACCTACGGAGTTCCAACACGCCGAATGGCTCGGCATCATGCTCAACCGGATCTGCCCAGAGATGACCATCACCTGATCTTTGGTCAGGTGATACATGCGAGTCAGACAGCGGCTCACCTATCTTCTGGGCAAATTGCACGGTGACTGGGGCATGATCCGACCAACGCTCGGCGTATGTCGCTGCACGCTCCACCCGTGCCGTGATCGCGCGTGATGCGATACCCTGTGTTGCGAAAACCGCGTCGATGCGCCACCCGGTGTCGTTGTCGAAGGCACGGCCGCGGTAGGACCACCAGCTGTAGGGGCCGTCGACGGCGGGATGCAGCCGGCGCACCACGTCGACGTAGCCGACGGCGAGCAGCCCGTCGATCCAGGCTCGCTCCTCGGGGAGGAACCCGGCCGACTTCAGGTTGCCCTTCCAGTTCTTCAGGTCGCGTTCGGTGTGCGCGATGTTCCAGTCGCCGCTCACCACGAAGTCGCCGGTGCGGGCGGTGAGGTAGGCGCCGAGTTCGGCCATGTACCGGTACTTTTCGTCCTGGCGCGGGGTGCCCGCGTCCCCGGAGTGCACGTACACGCTGGCGACCGTCACCGCGTCGAAGTCGGCCTCGATATACCGGCCCGACGCGCCGAACTCGCTGCTGCCGAAGCCGATTCGAACCGCGTCCGGTTCGCGCCGGGACAGGATCGCGACTCCGGCCCGGCCCTTGGACTCCGGCTCCGCGTGCGCCAGGCACCAGCCGTCGGCCAGCGCGGGCGCGAGGGCGGCTCTGGTCTGCTCGTCGGTAGCCCTCGTCTCTTGGACGCAGACGATGTCGGCCTCCGTCGCCGCGAGCCAGGCGAGCATGCCTTTGCCCGCCGCCGCGCGCACGCCGTTCACGTTCACTGTCGAGATGATGTTGGCCACCGCACGACCGTACAATGCTGGTCAGATGAATTCCCTCGGACACCGCCGTCCAGGAAAGGGTGATGACGATGCCGTCTGACACCGCCAAGTCCGCCGCCGCACAACGCGCCACGAGCGCCGCGCGAACGCGGGGCAGGTCCAAGCCCGAACTACCCAAGGCGGTCAAGGCTTTACACCTGGGCTCCGGCGACCCGCTGCTCCTGTTGCACGGCTTCATGATGTCGCCGCACAGCTGGGAGCAGACCGCGACGCGGCTGGCGAGTCAGTGCGAGGTGTACGCGCCCGCGTTCGCGGGGCACTGGGGCGGCGAGCTCGCGGACGGCTGGTCGGTCGACGTGCCCGCACTGGCCGACCGCATCGAAGACCACCTGGACGAACTCGGCTGGCGCACCTGCCATATCGCGGGCAACTCGCTCGGCGGCTGGGTCGGCGTCGAACTCGCGCGGCGCGGCCGGGCGCGCACGCTCACGCTCGTCGCCCCGGCGGGCGGCTGGCACGCGCCCTCGCTCACTCAGCTGCGGGTCAGCCTGAAGTTCCTGTCCATGATCCCGCTCATCGAAATCGGTAAGCGGCTGGGCGGTTTCGCGGTCAACAACGTCGTCGCCCAGCGCGTCGCGCTGCTACTGCTCAGCAAGAACGCGTCCGCGGTCGCGCGCCGCGACGCCGCCGCCGCGATCATGGCCGCCCTGCACTGTCCGTCCATGCTGCCGTTGATCGTCAGCAGCATGCGCGGCCCCGCGCAGGAGAACCTGTCCACGGTGGCGACGCCGGTGCGATTGCTGCTGTCCGAGTACGACCGCATCCTGCCCAACCGCGTTTACGCGCGCCGCTATCTGAAGGAACTGCCCGAGTCCGCCGACCGCATCGTCGTGCACGGCGTCGGACACGTCCCGATGCTGGAGGCGCCGGACCGGATCGCGACCCTCATCGCCGAGCACGTGTACGCCAGCCGCAACCGTCTTCGCGCGGTCTGAGGCACGGGATATCCACAGGTCAGAGAGTTATCCACAGATACGACAAAGCCCTCGATCTCGTTCACGCCGCCGCCTACTGTTTCGAGGCATGGGGACCACTCAAACCGACCGCGTGATGCATCAGCTCCGCGGCGATGTCGACGCACTGTACGAGCTCAGCGGCAAGACCAACGCCGAGGTCGCCAAGACCGGCAGCCTGGTCCATGGCATCGACAAACGGCTACAACGGCTGGAGTCGACGTGCGGCCGCCAGTTCGGTGTCCTCCTCGCCACCCATCGCCAACACAACCACCGCATGAATCGCATGGAGTCGCTGCTCGGTGAGGTGTCGACACAGGTGAACCACCTGACACCACTTCACGCGCGGGTAGACGAAGTCGCCGAACAAGTCGGCCACCTCGCCCCACTCCCCGCACGAGTGGACGAACTCGCCCAACAAGTCGGCCACCTCGCCCCACTCCCCGCACGAGTGGACGAACTCGCCCAACAAGTCGGCCACCTC
>NZ_BAGH01000072.1 GCF_000308715.1 Nocardia tenerifensis NBRC 101015 | reverse complement strand
GATAAGAGAGACCGGCATCGTTCCACCCCTTGGTCACGGCGACAGTGACTGGGAGTCTGCCAGGCCCTACCGACATGTTGCCCGCGTCCGAAACCCCCTCGGCCGGTCCGAGTTGTCCGGTCCTGCCGATTGCGGATCCGCGCTCGTCGGGCAGACTGAATGCGTCGACCGAGCACAGGGGCTGATGAATGTTCACACCGCGCAAGGGGATTGCGGCATCGACGCGCGTCACGCTACTGCCCGCGGTGGTCGCCGCGCTCGCGCTGCTGACCACGGCGTGCGCCGAGGACAAGGCCCCCGCCGGACCACCGCCCCCGACCCTCGATCGGTATTACCAACAGACCCTGGCGTGGGGTTCCTGCGACGGCTATCAGGGCGGTGCGGAGCTCGGCGCGGCCGGTCTCGAGTGTGCCCGGGTGACGGTGCCGATCGACTACGGCAACCCCGACGGTGACACCGGGCGCATCGCCCTCTCCCGGCTGCGCGCCGCCGGAAAACGGGTCGCGTCGCTGCTGACCAACCCGGGCGGCCCCGGCGCGCCGGGGCTCGATCTGCCGCTGGCACTGGCGAAGTCGCCGGTGGCCGAGCGGTTCGATCTGATCGGGATGGACGTGCGCGGGCTCGGCGCCTCGACCCCGCACGTCACCTGCCGCACGGCCGCCGAGTTCGAGACGGGCCAGCGCGTGCTCGGCCGGACCGATCCGCTCGTCGAGATCGATCAGATCGAGGAGGAGAACGAGGAGTACGCCAATTCGTGTGCGCGACGCACCGGGCTGACGCTGCTCGGGCACGTCGGCACCGTCGACGTGGCCAGGGACATGGACGTCGTGCGGGCCGCGCTCGGCGAGCAGAAGCTGACCTACTTCGGCGGTTCCTACGGCACCCGCCTGGGCTCCACCTACGCCGAGCTGTTCCCGGATCGCGTGCGCGCCATGGTCCTCGACGCGCCCGTCGATCCGACCACGAACATCAGCGACCCGGTGATCACCGCCGCGGGCTTCCAACGGGCGTTCGACGCCTACGCCGCGGACTGCGCCAAGTCGCCGGACTGCCCCCTCGGCACCGACCCGGCCAAGGCGAGCGAGAAGTATCGCGCCCTGGTCAAACCTCTCATCCAGCAGCCGATCAGCACCGCGGATCGCCGCAAACTCGACTACGGGGCCGTCACCACCGCGACGATCGCCTCGCTCTACCATCCCGCGTCCTGGCCGGGTCTGACCCGTGGACTGACCGAGCTGGCCAGGGGGCACGGCGAAGCACTCCTCGGCGACGCCGGCGTCTACGAGGACGCCTCCTCCGACGAGGTGCACCGCGCGGTGCTCTGCCTGGAGGAGGTCAGGGTCACCGACCGCGCCGTCGCGACCGACATCGACCGCCGATCCCGCACCGCCGCACCGGCTTTCGACGACGGACTGCCCGGTAGCGCGGCGCCGCTGGACGCCTGCGCGTTCTGGCCGGTCCCGCCCACCGCGCAACCGCACGTGCCACACGTGGCCGGGCTGCCAAAACTCGTGGTCGTCGCCGTCACCGGGGATCCGGCTACGCCGTACCCCGGCGGTGTGTCCCTCGCGAAAACCCTTGGGGCCTCGCTGATCACCTACGAGGGCACCCAGCACGGCGCCGCGTTCGAGGGCATCGCCTGCGTCGACGAGCCGGTGCTGAAGTATCTGGTCGATCTGACGCCGCCGGCCGAGGGCCTGCGGTGCTCGAAACCGTGACCCGCCGACCTACCCGTCGACGACCACGACCTCGGGGCGTGGGAGGGTGAACAGCGCGTTGGCGGCCAGCTTCTCGAGATGACGCAGTTGGCGTTCGTGCACGACGATCCGGCGCAGGGCCTCGTTGATGGTGGCGTTGCTCGTCGAGGTGCCTATGACGGCGGCCGCGGCGGCGAGCAGTTTCTGGTCGAGATCGATCCGCACGGATTTCATGCGTCCTCCTTCATACATTCGCCATTTTGCGCTATGACGCTCGTTCCCGCCGGGCAAATCGGAGGAGATCCACCGGATGCGCGGTACCGACCACGAGAAATGCACGGCAACAGGGGGTTAGGGGGCCGCCTCGGCCTTACCCACCGTTCCGGCCGGACGCTCCGCACACACTCGGCATCGTAGCCGCCGCGCGCCGGTGGACCGCGTTCCGCCGCAGGCTGGGCGGGCGCTGGACAGCTCGCCGGCGAAGACCGCCGTCGGACGCCGGTAATTACGCATCCATGGACCCTCAGCTAGACACTTTGCCAAGCTGCGCGGGCTTTTGTTGTCGACAAGCCCGAGCGGTGCTTGCATCGAGGTATGTTCACCGAAGCTCAGCTGTACTCACCGGTGACCCGGTCCGGCGACGGCGATGTGACCGTCCACCTGAGCGACGAGCACCCCGGCGTGCACGACTCGGACTACCGGGCCCGTCGCAACGCCATCGCCGCGCTCGCGCTCGACTACGCGCCGGGTAAACCCGTGCCGCAGATCGGCTACACCGACGAGGAACAGCAGGTCTGGCGAATCGCCTCGGCCGAGCTCTCCCGCAAACACCACACCTACGCGTGCGCCGAGGTGCTGGACGCCGCGGCGCGGCTGGCGCTGCCGAAGGACCACATCCCGCAGTTGGACGAGGTCTCGGCGGCGCTGGTGCCGCTCAGCGGTTTTCGCTACGCCCCGGCCGCCGGGTTGGTGCCGCTGCGTCAGTTCTTCGGCTCGTTCGCGGATCGGACCTTCCACTCCACCCAGTACATTCGCCACCACTCCGCGCCGCTGTACACCCCCGAGCCCGACGCCATCCACGAGATCATCGGCCACGCCAATCAGATCGCGAGCCCGCGCTTCGCCGCCATCTACGAGGCGGTCGGTGCGGCGGTCGGCAGGCTGGAGACCGACACCGCGCTGAAGTTCCTGGCCAATGTCTTCTGGTTCTCGATGGAGTTCGGCGTGGTCCGCGAGGACGACGAGGTTCGTTGCTACGGTGCGGGTTTGCTCTCGTCGTACGGGGAGATCGAGGAGTTCCGCGAAGCCGACCTGCGGCCGCTCGACGTCGCCGCGATGGGCACCGCGGTCTACGACATCACGCACTACCAGCCGATCCTGTACTGCGCCGAGTCGGTCGGCGAGATCGAGGACGTGATCGGCGGGTTCTTCGCCACGATGGACGACGACACCCCGGACCGGCTGCGGCATTCGAGCGCGGCCGGGGCGCAGTAACTTTCGCCGGCGACGGTCAGTCTCGCCGACTGATCGGCAGCCCGGCCTCGAGCAGGTCGAGCATCCGGTTGATGTTGTCGACGTTCATCGGGGTGATCCGCGCGATCGCCAGCCCCGCGCCGGTCAGCGCGCCGGCGAGGACCCGGATCTCGAAATCGTCCTCGGCTCGGCCGATTCGCTCGGCCATCATGGCGGAGACCATCGCGATATTGCGCTCCAACTCCAAGGCGATGGCCGAGCGCAGCTCCGGCACGTGATAGACGAGGGCCTGGCGTTCCTGCTCGAAGGCCAGCGCCGGCGCGGGCAGCTGGGTGAAAACCTCCGTGATCGCGTTGCGGAACGCGGCCAGCGGCGCGATGTCGGGTGGCTGGGCCCGCACGGCCTCGATCAGCAAGGGATCGAGGTCGTCGGCGAGCACCAGCTGTTCCTTGCTGGGGAAGTAGCGGAAGAAGGTGCTCGGGGAGACCTCCGCGGCCGCCGCGATCTGCTCGACGGTGGTCTCGCCGTAGCCCTGACTTCGGAACAGCCGGAACGCTTCCTCGCGAATCGTCCGGCGAGTCCGCTCCTTCTTGCGCTCACGCAGGCCGCGCACCGCGGGCTCTTCCCCGGACAATTCAACCGACATGACTCGATTCTGACGCATCGGCGGATCGGACGGCGCCACCGGCGACATCCGACGCCGCCGCCGGGTCGCCCGTGGTCACCTCGACGGGTTGCCTCGATCGGATGAACACGGCGGCGACGGCCGCCGACACCGCGCACAGGATCGCGCAGGCCCAGAGCATGGCGGACATGCCGCCGACGAACGCGGTCTGCACCTGGTGCAGGATCGTGGAGTCGCCGAGCCGGCGGGCCACCGCGACGCCCGCGTTCACCCCGTCGGAGATCGGCTCGTGATTCAACGGACCCAGTTCCGAACGGTATCGGGTGGACAGCACCGTCCCGAGCACCGCGACACCGATGGTGCCTCCGGCCTGGCGCAGCGCCTGGATCAGGGCGGAGCCCGAGCCGGAGCGTTCCGCGGTGAGCTCGCCCATCGCCAAGCCCATGGCCGTCGGCATCGCCAGGCCCATGCCCGCGCCGAGCAACGTCGTCCACAGCGCGGTGAACCCGTAGCCGCTGTGCACGTCGGTCATGGCGCCCAGCGCCAGCGCGCCCGCGAGCAGGCCGAAGCCGAGGGTGAGCATCGCCCTGGTGCCCAGCTTCGGCAGCGCCTTGTCGACCACCCTGCTGCCGACGATCAGCCCGCCGATCAGCGGCAGCAGTCGCAGTCCGCTGCCCAGCGCGTCCACCCCGAGCACCGCCTGGAAGTACTGCGGCACGGTGAAGAACATGCCGAACATCGCGAAGTTGACGACGATGGAAAGCGCGGTGCCCCAACGGAATCCGGCGATCGCGAACACGCTCGGATCGATCAGCGGATGCGCCGTCACGCGCTGCCAGAGCGCGAATGCGCCGAGCACGAGCGCGCCGGCCACGACGGCGACCCAGCCCATTCCGTTGCCCCACCCGTGCTCGCCGAGCCGGATGAATCCGTAGGTGAGGCCGAGCATGCCGAGCACCGACAGCAGCACCCCCGGCACGTCGAACCGGAACCGCTGCTCGCTGCGCGACTCCGGGACCAGGGTGAACACGGCGAGCGCACCGATGACCACCATCGGCACATTGATCAGGAACACCGAGCCCCACCAGAAGTTCCGCAGCAGCCAGCCGCCGACGATCGGACCGAGCGGCAGGCCGATCGCCGTCGAGGTGATCCAGATGGTCAGCGCCCGCTGCCTGGCCTCGGGCTCGGGAAACAGCGAGGGCAGCACCGCCATCGACAGCGGTATCATCGCCGCGGCCGCGACCCCGAGCACCACCCGCGCGACGATCAGCTGACCGGCCGAGGCGGCGAGCGCGCAGGCGAGTGAGGCGCCGCCGAAGACGAGCAACGCGGCGAGCAGCAGTTTCTTGCGGCCGTATCGATCGCCGAGCGCGCCGGCGGGCAGCATGACCGCGGCCAGCGCGAGCGTGTACGCGCTGCTGAACCATTGCAGCGCAGCGGTATTCGCGTTCAGGTCGACGGCGAGGGTGGGCAGCGCCACGGTCAGCACCGTGACGTCGAGGCCGATGGTCAGCATCGCCACCGCCAGCGCGCCGAGCGCGAGCCAGCGCCGGGTCGAGTCCATCTGCATGGGACCTCCAAGTGAGAGTTTATACTTTTTGATAGTAGCTCTCATTTAGTAGTCTATGTCAATACTCTTCTCCCGCTGGAAATCGCTAGGCTCGCGAACGATGAAGATTTGGCTCTCGCGCAGTCGCGCCGCACTTCGACTAGGTTCCGCGCTGGCCGCCCTGGCGGTGTGCGCCGGCACGGCTGTTCCGGCGTTGGCCGCGCCGCCGCCGAGCACGCCGACGACGCCGTTCACCACGCCCAATACCGACAACTGCCCGCAGAAGACGAGTCCGCCCGCGCCGATCGATCTGTCCGAGGTGCCCCAACCCGGCGAGCCGACGCCGACCGCGCTGCCCATCCCGGCACCCCCGGTCGGCGGCGACCGGCTCGGCGAGTGCGGCGTGGTCCTGCCCAAGGGGGCGCCCGCTGCGCCGCAAGACATTTCGGCGACCGCCTGGCAGGTCACGGACCTGGACACCGGCGACGTGCTCGCGGCCAAGGACCCGCACGGGCGCTACCGGCCCGCCAGCACCATCAAGGTGCTGCTCGCCACGGTCGCGCTGCGCACCCTCGACTTGAACAAGGTGGTCGTCGGCACCCAGGACGACGCGAACGCCGACGGCACCAGGGTCGGCATCGGCCCCGGCGGCCACTACACCAACCGCCAGCTCATGCAGGGCCTGATCATGTGCTCAGGCAACGACGCCGCGCACGCCATCGCCACCCAGCTCGGCGGCGAGGCGGCCACCGTCGCGAAGATGAACGAACTCGCGAAGTCGTTGGGCGCCTTGGACACTCGGACCGCGAGCCCGTCCGGCCTGGACGGACCCGGCATGAGCACCTCGGCCTACGACCTGTCGGTGCTGTTCCGCGAGGCCATGACCATCCCGCTGTTCGCCGAGCTCATCCACACCGAGCAGGTGGACTTCCCCGGCTATCCCGCGAACCCCGCGATCGAGGGCGACAAGGACCACCCAGGCTTCGCCATCGGCAACGACAACCACCTGCTCTACGAGTACGAGGGCGCCCTCGGCGGCAAGACCGGCTTCACCGACGACGCCAGGCAGACCTTCGTCGCCGCCGCCGAGCGCGGCGGCCGCAGGCTCGTCGTCACCCTCCTCAAGGCCGACGTCCGCCCGCTGCGCCCCGCCGACCAAGCCGCCCGCCTACTCGACTACGGCTTCGCCCTCCCCCGCGGCACCTCCGTAGGCGAGCTGCCCAGCCCCGACCGCAAACAACGCACCTCCGGCGCCACCCTGGCCTCCCCACCACCCGGAGACCAAGACTCCCGCCCCGTCACCGACGAAGACCACGGCGACACCCGCCTTCTCTGGATCGCCGGCGGCACCATCCTTGCCCTGGCCCTACTCCTCGGCGCCCGCCGGTTGAACCGCCGACGCTAGACCAGCCCCATCAATGATCTTCGCGCGGACGGAACCTTTTCGAACCACCCCGCGTCTATGGCATATGTAGGCGTTTCCATCGACCGAGTGCGGTCGCTGCATGCGAAGGGTGCGTTGACGTGGCGGGAGTTCTCGGCGTGGACATCGATGTTCTGAGCAAGACGGTCCAGGCACTACGCGGTGCCGAGCAGGTGCTCACCGATGCGCTGACGGCGATGAGCAAGGAGGGGCACGGCGACATCGGCACGAAAACGCTCAACGACGCGGCTGACAGTTTCCAACGGCGGTGGCGCTTCGGGCTGGAACGGATAGGCGAATCGGCCAAGGTCACCGCGGAAGGCGTTGGAAAATGCCGCGACGCGTACCGGGACGTGGATACTGCTCTCGCCGACGTCCTAAACCAGGTCACCGGTGTCACCGATGGACAGACACGGGCGAAGGCATGAGCGACAACCCGTATCCGAACCTCGGCTTCAACCCGGTCCCGGGCATCCCCGCCGACGTGGCCGCGCTGCGCGGACAAATCGATACGTCGGCCGTCGCGGTGCGGGAAACCAACGACCTGCTGTCCCGACTACGCAACAGCAACGACGACGTGTGGAAAGGCGATGCGGGCGACGCCTTCCGCGCCGATTTCGACGCCACCCTCGCCCAAGATCTCGGCTACGCGCAGAAGTCTTTGGAACGCGCCGTGACTCTGCTCGACCAATGGCACACCGATCTCCTGGGCTACCAGGACACCGCCACGCGACTCGAGGCCGAGGCCGCCGACGCGAAGAGCCGGCATGCCCAAGCGGTCGCCGCCCTGCAGAGCGCCCAAGCCAACCCCGACCTGGCGCTCGCGAACGTCATGTTCACCGACCAGGGCGAATTGCAAGCGGCGCAAGCGCGCCTCGACGCGGCAACAGCTCAGGTTCGAGCGGCCGGCACCGAGGTCGACAACTGGCAGGGAAAGATCGACTCCGTCCTGCAGCGCGCCCACGACCTGGAAACCCAGCACGACGGTACGGCGCGCCGCGCCGCTACCGAACTGGACTCCGCCGCAAAGGATTTCGCGCCAAGCCCGCCGGACAAGAGCATCTGGGACCGGATCGCCGATGCGGTGAAGAGTGTCGGTGAGTGGATCGATGAGCATCGCGAGGGCGTGCACCAAGCGCTGTCGATCCTGGCCGCGGCCGGTGGGCTGGTCGCCCTCGTGACGCCGCCGCCCTTCGACATCATCGGTTTCGTCGTGGCTGCCGGCGCCACTGCGGGACTGCTGGGACTGGACCTATCGGATCCCGCGATACGCGCCGGACTACAGAACGGTGAGCTGGACGCCTGGACGACGGTCGGACTCGACGCGATGGGGCTCGCTCCGGTCGGCGGCGCGGGCGTCGGCGCGGGAAAGGTCGGCTGGGGGCTGCTCCGCGGCGGCAGCGAATTCGCCGACGGCGTTCACGCCGCACAATCGCTCAGCGGGTTGGAGCGCATCGGCGGCACCGTGTACAACGCGGTGACCCACGAACCAGGGATAGTCTCCAAGGCGATCGGCGGAATTCCGGGTGTTCCCAAAGTCGTCGAAGTCTTGGGGCTCGACCGGGCCACCCGAAATGTCTTCCAGGCCACCGGCATAGCCGGAGACCACGCGGAGGTCGCGACGGCTGCCGAAGCCGTCGACTTGTTCTCTCGTTCGGGCAAGGTCGTCAATTCGATCCTCGACGTCGTGTTGCCCCAGACGGCGGGTGATTGACGTGTCCGCCTGCAATGGTCGCGAGCCCTTGTCCATCGCGATAGATGTGCCGGGCGGGTACGTCGCACTACCCCTGACCGACATCGCCGGCTCGGTGTCGCGCGCCGAGTCGGTGTTCGCGGAAATCGGTCCCGGGCCCGTGAGTTCCGCGGCACCCGCTGTGCTGCAAGCGTTGAAGGTGCTACTTACCAGGGCCACCCAGCTGAACGCCGTCTACTGCGGGCTCGGCCGGCATTCCGCGGCCGACGGGCAGACGATATCGTCCACCTTGATCGTCTCGGTGCATGAATACGGCGAGCGCAAAAATCCGCGCCTGGCCCTGGCGGACGTGCTGACGGCGCGCACTAGCGACGGCGGGACCTTCGAAAACATTGAAATGATCCAGGTTTCCGGTCGGCCGATACTACTGCTCGACCGAGTGCGCGAGCTTCCGGCTCCCGACTTTCCCGATCGGACATCGGAGAGTGCCGTCGCGAAGGTGTATCAACTGGAGGCGGTCGTTTCCGCAACGGACGGTACCGCCATCGCCGCCGTCGAATGCTCGACTTCATCTGTCGAATACGGGGAGGAATTCGTTCCGATGATCGCCGCCATGGCAGCGTCGGTGGAGTTCGTCACTTCGGCCGCGTCGTCCCGTGCCCCATCATCGCTGGATCTGTGAGCCGATGATCGTGCCGAACGAGATGATCACGCCGCCTCCGGCCAAGGCACATCCGACGACCAGGGCTGCCATGCGGAAAGGTCGGATCGCTCGGTGGCTTCTGTTCCTGGTCGGCGTCGGTAGTTTGCCGCTCACTGTGTTCTTCATCGATCTGCAACCGCGGGTCGCCTCGAAGAATCTGGCGACGCTCGCCTCGCTGGGCATCAGTCTGTCGGCGTTGGTCTTGGGGATCGCGCTGCCTATCGGGGGGACACTGCTGTGGATCAATCGACGAAGGCGAAAGGCCCTGCGGCGGTTTCCGTGGGTGTCGTGGCCGGTGCGTTACATCGCCACCCGCCGCTACGAATGGGTGCAGTTGCTGGATCAGCATCGCGTTCCGGTGTCGACGCTGATCTTGAGTACGTGGCCCAGAGATATCGGAAAGCTGGTGAACCACAGCACCTCCGAGATCTGGTTCGCCGGCGATCCGAACAAATACGGCATCGTCTCCAGGCCGGGCGGCGGCGATCTGCGCTACGCCTACCGCTCCAGATTCAGGCCGGCGCCTCAATTCACCTTCAGAACGGATGAGACGCAGTCGAATACAGGTTTACGACCGGAATACCAGCTGGTCCGGGAACGCGGACATACCGTGATGAAGCCGGTGGACGAGTCGGCGGTGCCGAAACGGCACGGCGGACGGAACGACGAGCGATACCCCGCGCCACGCATGCTGCGGCGCGTTCTCGCCTTCCTCCTCGACTGGGTCATCCATGTCGGCTGCGGCATCGGCGCCGCCGTCGCCGTGAGTCCTGCGTTTGCCCCGGACGCCATCACACGGCACGACTGGCAACACGTGGGAATCAAACCCATTGTCCCGATTGGCTTTTTCCTCGCCGCCTCGGCGTTCGACCGGGTCGTCATCCAGTCGATATTCCATACGACGATCGGGAAGGCGCTGTTCGGGTTGGTCGTCATCCGCCCGCAGGACGGCGAGTACCCGTCATTCGGTCGTCTACTGGCCGTGTGGTTGTTGCATGTGTATCTCCCGTACGGCCTCCTCGGCGGGCCGGGTCCGGACGACCTGGAGAACTACTTCCTGCCCGCCGTACGCCGACGAGATATCCGGCGCGGCGGTACACCCTGATCGCGGGTTCCGACGTCGAAACCCGCGCACGGACACGGATGTAGCGCACTGGGTCAGCGTTTGCCTGGGCGGCGCAGGGTGGAGAGGGCCAGGGCGGCAAGGGCTCCCGCGCCGAAGAAGGTGGCGCCGGCGCCGACGGAGAGTTCGCGGGCGGAGACGCGGGGGGCGATGACGGCGGCGGGCGGGGCGGGGATCTGCGCTTCCTGCTGGTTGTCCGAGGCGGTGGCGGCCCAGGCGGTGGCGAACAGGATGATGCGGTAGGTGACGTAGCTGAAGACCATCAGGCCGATGATCGAGCCGAAGGCGGCGCCCGCCGGACTGCTCAGCACCTTCTGCAGATAGATCGAGCCGACGAACTTGAAGACCTCGAAGACCAGTGCGGCGAGCGCGGCGGCCTTGGCCGCGCTGGCGAGGGTGACGGGTTCGCGCGGCAGCCGGGCGATGACCCAGGCGAACACCGCCCACGAGGCGAGGAACCCGAGCAGGATCGACACCAACGACAGCAGCAGCCGGGCGCCCGGCAGGTCCGAGAGGTTCAGGCTTTCCAGCAGCCGCTCGCCGAGAGTGCTGGAGGCCAGTGCGGAGAGGCCAAGGGAGACAACGAAGGCCAGGCCGAGCCCGAGCAGCGCGCCGAGATCGGACAGCTTGGCCATGAACCAGTTCTGCTCCTCGCTCTTCTGCTCCCACTGCTCGGTCAGCGCCGCCCGCAGGTTCGCCATCCAACCCAGCCCGGCCCAGACCCCGGCGAGCAAACCGAGCGTGCCGACCGTGCCGCGGGACTCGACCGCCTTGTCGATCACCTCGTTCAGCTGCTCGCCGACCGAGCCCGGAATATTGTCGACGATCTTGGTCTGCACCTCGCCGAGCAGATCCGGATTGCTCGACAGCACGAAACCCGCGATCGCGAAGGCGACCATCAGCAGCGGAAACAGTGACAGCACCGTGAAATACGTGATGCCCGCCGCGTAGTAGTCGCCACGCTGACGCTGATACCGCCCGCCCGCTCGCACGAGATGGTCCAGCCATGGCAGCGCCTGGATCCGTCGTTCGATCCCGGCCTTGACGTTGTCGATCACCTGCACCAGTTCGCCCCTTCAGGAGAGACCTCGCGCGGTATCGGCCACTAGCGGGTCAGCAGACCCACTCGCTCGTATACCTGTGCGAGGGTGTTGCCGGCGATCTCTCGCGCGCGCTCGGCACCGGCGGCGAGGATACGGTCGAGTTCGCCCTGATCCGACAAATACTCTTGCACCTTCGCCTGCAGTGGCGTGACAAATTCGACCAGCGCGTCGGCGACGTCGGACTTCAGGTCACCGTAACCCTTGCCGGCGTAATCCTGTTCGAGCGTGACGATCGGAGTGTCGGTCAGCGAGCTCAGGATCACCAGCAGATTGCTGACGCCCGGCTTCTGCTCCGGGTCATAGCGGATCTCGCGCTCGGTGTCGGTGACCGCCGAGCGGATCCGCTTGGCGCTGATCTTCGGATCGTCGAGCAGGTTGATCAGGCCCGCGTCCGTGGAGGCCGACTTGCTCATCTTCGAGGTCGGGTCCTGCAGGTCGTAGATCTTGGCGGTGCCCTTGACGATGTGCGCCTCCGGCACCACGAACGTCTTCTTGAATCGGGTGTTGAAGCGCTGGGCCAGGTTTCGGGTCAGCTCGAGGTGCTGGCGCTGATCCTCGCCGACGGGCACCTGATGTGCGCGGTAGAGCAGGATGTCCGCCGCCATCAGCACCGGGTAGGTGAACAGCGCGACAGACGCGTTGTCGGCGCCCTGCTTGACCGACTTGTCCTTGAACTGGGTCATCCGGCTCGCCTCGCCGAAGCCGGTGATGCTGCTGAGCACCCAGGCCAGCTCGGCGTGCTCGGGCACCTGGCTCTGCACGAACAGCGTCGACTTCTTCGGGTCGATGCCGATGGCGAGCAGCTGCGCGGCGGCGGCCTTGGTCTTGGCGCGCAGTTGCTTCGGATCCTGCGGCACGGTGATCGCGTGCAGGTTCGGGATGAAGTACAGCGAGTCGTAGTCGTCCTGCATGGTCACCCAGTACTGCAGCGCCCCAAGGTAATTGCCGAGGTGGAACGAGGTACCGGTGGGCTGGATCCCGGAAAGGACCCGCTGCTTGCGTTCAGCGGCCGGGGTTTCTGCAGGAACGGACATACCCCGATCTTTCCATGCCGCGTCCAGCCTATTTAATAACCCCGTCACTCACCGGACCGCGGCGCGCCGTTGCTCACCCGAGTTCCGCTCCACCCAGCTGCGCGGGTCCACTCCCGGCATGCTCGGCCTGCCCTTTGCGGCCAACTCCTGTTCGCGCCGAGAAACGAGCTTGTAGACCGGCGCGCTCGGCCCCGCCAGGGTCTCGCGCAGCACCGGCGGCGTCAACGGGGTCGCCACGTGGGCGGTGCGCACCGCCTGCGCGAGCGCCCGGTAGGCGATCTGTTCGGCGGTCCCCCAGCGCATGCCGTACATCCGCCGGATCCGCGGCGGCAGGCTGCCCTGTACCAGAAGGAAGAACGCGGAGGTGACCTGCCGCATCGGCATCCGCTGCGGATACGGCACGCGCTGCCCGGCGAGGTAGGAGCCGACCAGGCACGCCTCGTCGGTGAGGAAGAGTTCGTCCGAGGCGAGGTAGGTGTCGAAGGACGCGCGGAACTCCCGGTAGCTGCCCGGCGCGGCGCTCGTGGGCATGCCGAACAGCTCACCCCAGCGCACGTAGTCCTGGTACAGGCCCTCGCGCTCGCCGTCGGTCATCGGGCGGACCAGCAGGTCGTACATCACCTCGGCGGAGTCGAAGGTGAACGCCATGGTCATGTACATCAGGTGCGGGTCGAGCGCGGAGTAACCGGTGCCCGCGGGGTGGTGCGCGCCGGCGTCCTCCGGCAGTGCGCCGCTCACACCCGCGTGCTTCTTTTTCGTGAACTCGAGGGCGCGATCCGCCTCGGTCTTGGTACCGAGGAACACGGCCTCGAACAGGTGGCCGGTGAGCGCGAGCCTGGTGTACGGGGTCATCCTATGCGCGGTGTTCTCGGCGGTGCCGACGTAGAGCAGCGGGTGGACCGCGCCGACGACCAGGGCACGCTGGCCATAGGTGAGGCCGACCGCGCGCTTGCGCATGACCCGGCGGGCCATGGAATGGTCGCTGAAGTAACCGGGCTCGGACATCGCCGCCTCCTCGTCGAGAGCATCTGGCAACAGCATCCGCCAGATTTCCGATTCTGGCAATACTCTCTGCCAGAATTGTGGCGTGCCAGAATCGGGGGATGACAGCGCGCAGCGATTCCGCGGGGGGCCGGGCGACGGGTGGAATAGTCTCGCGCAGCGAGTCCGTGGGGGGTGCTGGCCGGGCGGCGGGCGGGCAAGCCTCGCGCAGCGAGTCCGTGGGGGGCGGTGGCCGGGCGACGGGCGGGCAAGCCTCGCGCAGCAGTTCCATAGGGAGCGGCGGTCGGGCGACGGGCGGGCAAGCCTCGCGCAGCAGTTCCATAGGGAGCGGCGGTCGGGCGACGGGTGAGCCGGCCGCGCGCAGCG
>NZ_BAGH01000073.1 GCF_000308715.1 Nocardia tenerifensis NBRC 101015 | reverse complement strand
CGGTCAGTGGGGGACGGTGGTGGCCGGTGCGCTACGCCAGGACTCGCCCGCGATCACCACGTGGTCCAGGAAGCGGAGGCCCACGGTGCGGGCGGCCTCGGCCAGCAGGGTGCTGGCGCGGCGGTCGTCGAGGCTGGGCGTCGGGTCGCCGGAGGGGTGGTTGTGCACGACGGCGAAGGCGCGACCGTCGTGACGCAGCACGGTGTTGAGGATCTCGCGGACCGGGACCGCGACCTGATCGACCGCGCCCTCGGCGACGAAAACCTTGCGCCGTAACTGGTTCTGGGCGTCGCACACCAAAACGAGCAGCCGCTCGACGCGGGCCCCGGTGAACATCGGGCCCGCGACCGCGGCGACATCGGAGGTGTCGCAGAGGCGAACGGCCGCGCCGGTGTCGCCGCGGGCACGGGCGCCGAGGTGGAACGCCGCGATCACGGCGGCCGCCTTCGCCACCCCGACGCCGGCGCGGCGCGACAGCTCCTCGGGCCTGGCCGCCGCCAATCCGGCCAGGCCGCCGTGTTCGACGAGTAGCTCCACCGCGAGGTCCAGCGCGCTCGCGCCGCGTCTGCCGTGCCGTAGCAGCAAGGCCAGCAGTTCGACATCGCTGAGCGCCTGCGGGCCGAGCGCGAGCAGGCGCTCGCGCGGGCGCTGCGCTACGGGTACGTC
>NZ_BAGH01000074.1 GCF_000308715.1 Nocardia tenerifensis NBRC 101015 | reverse complement strand
CTGCATCACGGCGACGGTATGCGCGAAGGTCTCCAGGTACAGCTCCAGCGATCCGCTGTCGGCCGCGTCCCGGAACCAGGCGGCCAGCGCCGCCTCGTTGTCGGCGGGTAGCTCCTCGTACCCGCACTCGGCGGCCAGCTCCAGCACCGTCGCGGGCCGTAGACCACCGTCGAGGTGGTCGTGCAGCAGCGCTTTTGGCGCCTGTCGGATCGAGGCAAGGGTCAATGCGGTCGGTCCAGTCATGTAACGACGGTAGCCGCACCGCGCGGGAACGGCACCCGACTGCCGAAGTGGCAACCATCTCGTTGTCCAATGCGCCGGTGCCGGCCCACACCTGGCCACCCGGCCGCCTTCTGACCGGTGACAACGCCGAATCCGTGCCAGGTCGCGGAATTCGGCGTCGCCGTGCCGAGCGGCACTCGGCCACAGGCAGATTCGCGTCACGACCCAGTCGTGCGGGATCGCCGACGGCGGATCAGGCCTCGACGCGGCCGAGCACCAGTGGCGTAGCGGGCTTCTCGGCCGACTCCTCGATGGCGAGGGCTCCGTCCAGGGCGGCCTCGGCCCGCGCGAACGCATCCGGCGTGTCGGTGTGCAGCGTGAGCAACGGCTGACCGGCGGTCACGGAATCGCCTGGCTTGGCATGCATCTCGATACCGGCGCCGGCCTGGACCGGGTCGCCCTGGCGAGCGCGGCCCGCGCCGAGACGCCAGGCGGCGAGGCCGACTCCCATGGCGTCGAGACGGGTCAGCACGCCGTCGCGCTCGGCCCGCACGACCTGGGTGTGCTTCGCGGTCGGCAGCGGCGCGTCCGGGTCGCCGCCCTGGGCGCGGACCATCGCGCGCCACTGATCCATCGCCCTGCCGTCCGCGAGGACGTCGGCGGGGTCGAGGTCGATGCCCGTCAGGGCGACCATCTCGCGGGCCAGCGTGACGGTGAGCTCGATGATGTCGGCGGGCCCGCCGCCGGCCAGCACCTCGACCGACTCGGCCACCTCGAGCGCGTTGCCGGCGGTGCGGCCGAGCGGGGTGTCCATGGCGGTCAGCAGCGCCACCGTCCGCACCCCGGCGTCGGTGCCCAATTCGACCATGGCCGTTGCCAATTCGCGGGCCCCGTCCAGCGTCTTCAGGAACGCACCCGCGCCGACCTTCACATCGAGCACCAGCGCCGCCGTGCCCTCCGCGATCTTCTTGCTCATGATCGAGCTGGCGATCAGCGGGATGGACTCGACCGTGCCGGTGACGTCGCGCAGCGCGTAGAGCCGCTTGTCGGCCGGTGCGAGGTCGGCGCCCGCCGCGCACACCACCGCGCCGATGCCGGGGTCGGCGAGGATCTCCCGCATCCTCGGCAGCGGCACGTCGGCCTGCCAGCCCGAGATGGCCTCGAGCTTGTCCAGCGTGCCGCCGGTGTGCCCGAGCCCGCGCCCGGACAGCTGCGGAACGGCCGCGCCGCACGCGGCGACCAGCGGGGCCAACGGCAGCGTGATCTTGTCCCCCACCCCGCCGGTGGAGTGCTTGTCGACGGTGGGGCGGGGCAGATCCGTGAAGTCGAGCCTGCTGCCCGACGCGATCATGGCGGCGGTCCACCGCGCGGTCTCCCGCCGCGTCATCCCGCGCCACACGATCGCCATCGCCAGCGCCGCCATCTGCTCGTCGGCGACCGTCCCGTTGGTGAATCCATCGACCACCCAGTCGATCTGCGCGTCCGACAGCTCGCCGCCGTCCCGCTTGGTCGTGATGATCGAAACCGCGTCCAGTGCCGTCACATTCGCCAGTCTGGCACGAGATCGAACGCGCGTCTGGTTCTTGTCGGTGGCCTCCGATAGCCTCTCCACATCAATCGTTCGAGGGGCCAGGGGGCAGTAATGACATCCGTACAGCTCGACCGCCGCGTCAGCACGCTCGAGACGCGAGTGACCGACATCGAGGACGTGCACAGCGAGACGCTCTACCAGCTCACCCGGGGTGGCGCAGGCTGCCGAATCGAGACGGGCCGACTCATCGACCACGCGGACAGCGTGAGCCGAGCCTTCACACTGATCATGGAACGGCTAGGGATCACGCCGATTCCGTTCCCGCCGGTCACTCGGGCCACGGAGGCCGAGATCGACGCCGCGCTCGACGCGAATTACTGAGGGGCGGCTATGACATCCGTACAGATCGACCGCCGCGTCAGCACGCTCGAGACGCGAGTCACCGACGTCGAGGAGCTCTACGGTGAGTGCCAGCTCGAACTCACTCGCCGAGTCACGGGGCTCGAAATCTGGGCAGGCCGTACGACGGCCCAGGGCAACGGCATCGGCCGCAGCCTGTCTTTGATCATGGAGCGACTGGGGATTCCGCCGACCGAGATCGCGGAGGTCGCCATGCCGACCGAGGCGGAGATCGACGCCGCGTTGGAAGCGGGCTGCTGACGCGCGAGGAGTGCACGCCGGTGTTCACACCTGTCCGGCGTCCAGGTCGTCGGGGCCGAAGGCGTACGGCAGCAGCGCACTGAGCGGGACGGGTCCGTCCTTGTGATCGACCAGGAGGTCGGGCCCGCCGTGTTCGTAGAGGAGTTGGCGGCATCGCCCGCAGGGCATCAGGATTTCGCCGCGGGAATCGGTGACCGAGATGGCCACCAGACGGCCACCGCCGTCGGAATGCAAGTTACCGATGAGTACACATTCGGCGCACAGGCCCAAACCATATGAGACATTTTCCACATTGCACCCGCGCACAATTCGGCCGTCGGCGCTGAGCGCCGCCGCGCCGACCGGAAACCGCGAGTAAGGCGCATAGGCGTTGCGCATAACATGAATCGCGTTGTCGTGCAGGGTTTTCCAGTCGATTTGCGACATAGGGAACCTCTTCTGGAACGAGCCGAACCAGGCCGCGCGGGGCCATCGGGAGAACCCTTCACACATCAAGAAAGGTAAACCTAACCAGCCAGACTGTAGCCCAACGCACGGCACGCCGAATTAGTTCCGGCAAACCCAGAGGATTAGAGTCCAGAACAGATCGGTTCAGGTTCCCGGCAGCGGGCCGCAGCGCAGCCACCTGGGCATTTGCGCCCAACGCAGCCGGCCTCGAATCAACGAACCGGGTCCATCAACGACGTTGGAGGCACCGCACTCTATGACCACGATAGAAGCTCCGGCCCAGCCGAAGCGGAAGACGCTGTACCGAGGCGACCCAGGGATGTGGTCCTGGGCGCTGCACCGGATCACCGGTGTCACCATCTTCTTCTTCCTCTTCGTGCACGTCTTGGATACCGCGCTGGTCCGCGTCAGCCCGGACACCTACAACCGGGCGATCGAGACCTACAAGACCCCCATCGTCGCCCTGATGGAAATGGGCCTGGTTGTCTGCGTGCTCTTCCACGCGCTCAACGGCGTCCGCGTGATTCTGGTCGATTTCTGGTCCAAGGGCCCGAGGTACCAGCGCCTGATGCTGTGGGTCATCCTCGCGGTCTGGTTCCTGCTGGCGGTGCCCGCGATCGGTCGCCAGTTCTTCTACCTGTTCACGGAGCACTGATATGACTGCACCTGTTCTCGGTAAGTCGTATGACCGGCCGGCCAGCCTGGACAATCCTCGCTCCCCGCGCCTGCGCGCGAACAGCAACTTCGAGAAGTACGCGTGGCTGTTCATGCGCTTCTCCGGCCTGCTGCTGATCGTTCTCGTGCTCGGCCACATGTCGATCATGCTGCTGCTCGACGGCGGCGTGAAGCGCCTCAACTTCGGCTTCGTCGCCGGCCGGTGGGCCAGCCCGTTCTGGCAGATCTGGGACCTGTCCATGCTCTGGCTCGCCCAGCTGCACGGCGGCAACGGCCTGCGCACGGTGATCGCGGACTACTCCCGCAAGGACTCGACTCGGTTCTGGCTGAACACCCTGCTGGCCATCTCGATGATCCTGATCCTGGCCGTCGGCACGTACGTCATTTTCACCTTCGACCCCAACATCAGTTAGGAACAGGCGACCTCCATGAGTGAGCGCAGCGAACGAATCATGGGCACAGCGTGCGTCGCGCATGCCGAAGCCGAGCGCAGCGAGGCGCGGGCATGAGTGACTCGCGGATTCAGGAGCATCGCTACGATGTCGTGATCGTCGGCGCCGGCGGCGCGGGCATGCGCGCGGCGATCGAGGCCGGGCCCCGGGCGCGTACCGCCGTGTTGACCAAGCTCTACCCGACCCGCAGCCACACCGGCGCGGCGCAGGGTGGCATGTGCGCCGCGCTGGCGAACGTCGAAGAAGACAACTGGGAATGGCACACCTTCGACACCGTCAAGGGTGGTGACTACCTGGTCGACCAGGACGCCGCGGAGATCATGGCCAAGGAGGCCATCGACGCGGTGATGGACCTGGAGAAGATGGGCCTGCCGTTCAACCGGACGCCCGAGGGCAAGATCGACCAGCGCCGCTTCGGCGGGCACACCCGCGACCACGGCAAGGCGCCGGTGCGCCGCGCGTGCTACGCCGCCGACCGCACCGGCCACATGATCCTGCAGACGCTGTACCAGAACTGCGTCAAGCACGACGTAGAGTTCTACAACGAGTTCTACGTGCTCGACCTGGTGATGAGCGAGACCGACCGCGGTCAGGTCGCGACCGGCGTCGTCGCCTACGAGCTGGCCACCGGCGAGATCCACGTCTTCCACGCGAAGTCGATCGTGTTCGCCACCGGCGGCTCGGGCCGGATGTACAAGACCACCTCGAACGCGCACACGCTGACCGGCGACGGCATGGCGATCGTGTTCCGCAAGGGCCTGCCGCTGGAGGACATGGAGTTCCACCAGTTCCATCCGACGGGCCTGGCCGGTCTCGGCATCCTCATCTCCGAGGCCGTCCGCGGCGAGGGCGGCATCCTGCGCAACGCCAGCGGTGAGCGCTTCATGGAGCGCTACGCGCCGACCATCAAGGACCTCGCGCCGCGCGACATCGTCGCCCGCTCGATGGTGCTCGAGGTACTCGAGGGCCGCGGCGCCGGGCCGAACAAGGACTACGTCTACATCGACGTGACCCACCTCGGCGCGGACGTGCTCGAGGAGAAGCTGCCCGACATCACCGAGTTCGCCCGCACCTACCTCGGCGTCGACCCGGTGACCGAGCTGGTCCCGGTCATGCCGACCTGTCACTACGTGATGGGCGGCATCCCGACCAAGATCCGCGGCGAGGTGCTGCGCAACAACACCGACGTGGTGCCCGGCCTGTACGCGGCGGGCGAGTGCGCGTGCGTCTCGGTGCACGGCTCCAACCGCCTCGGCACCAACTCCCTGCTCGACATCAATGTGTTCGGCCGCCGCGCTGGCATCGCCGCCGCGGAGTACGCGCACCGCACCGATTTCGTGGAGATGCCGGAGAACCCGGCGGGGATGGTGCAGGACTGGCTCGCGCTGATCCTGTCCGACCACGGCAACGAACGGGTCGCCGACATCCGCACCGAACTGCAGTACACGATGGACATGAACGCCGCCGTGTTCCGCACCGAGGACACCCTCAAGCAAGCCCTCACCGATATCCACGCGCTCAAGGAGCGCTACAGCCGGATCACGGTGCAGGACAAGGGCAAGCGCTACAACAGCGACCTGCTCGAGGCCGTCGAGCTCGGCTTCCTGCTCGAACTGGCCGAGGTCACCGTCGTCGGCGCGCTCAACCGCAAGGAGTCGCGCGGCGGCCACGCCCGCGAGGACTACCCGGACCGCGACGACGTGAACTTCATGCGGCACACGATGGCCTACAAGGAGAGCCCGGATCTCATCTCCGACATCCGTCTCGACTTCAAGCCGGTGGTGCAGACCCGTTACGAGCCGATGGAGCGTAAGTACTGATGACTGCCGTACTCGAGACACCCCCCGCCAAGCCGGCGCCGATCCCCGAGGGCTCGGTCATGGTCACCGTCAAGGTCGCCCGCTTCAACCCGGAGGACGACAAGGGCGCGCACTGGGAGTCGTTCCAGGTGCCGGTCCTGCCGACGGACCGTTTCCTCAACGTGCTCATCTACATCAAGTCCTACCTGGACGGCACGCTCACCTTCCGGCGCTCCTGCGCGCACGGCGTGTGCGGGTCCGACGCCATGCGGATCAACGGGGTGAACCGGCTGGCCTGCAAGGTGCTGATGAAGGACATGCTGCCCAAGGGCGACAAGTCCCTCACGATCACCGTCGAGCCCATCCGCGGCCTGCCCGTGGAGAAGGACCTCGTGGTGAACATGGAGCCGTTCTTCGACGCGTTCCGCGCGGTCAAGCCCTACCTGATGACCTCGGGCAACGAGCCGACCCGCGAACGCATCCAGAGCCAGGCCGACCGCGCGCGCTTCGATGACACCACCAAGTGCATCCTGTGTGCCTGCTGCACCACCTCCTGCCCCGTGTACTGGAGCGACGGCAGCTACTTCGGCCCCGCCGCCATCGTCAACGCCCACCGCTTCATCTTCGACAGCCGCGACGAAGGCGCCCGCGAACGCCTCGACATCCTCAACGACGTCGAAGGCGTCTGGCGCTGCCGCACCACCTTCAACTGCACCGACGCCTGCCCCCGCGGCATCGAGGTCACGAAGGCCATCCAGGAAGTCAAGCGCGCCCTCCTCTTCGCCCGCTGACACCGACCTCCGAAGGCCGCCTCCATCGAAAGATGCAGGCGGCCTTCGTCATTGGCAGCCTCCCTTAGGAGCAGGGCATATAACCGGGCTAGTTGTCGTAGGAGGCGACGCCTACTGGGCCGGAGCCCAGGCAGAGGGATAGTCGGGGGTCGCCGGAGGTCAGGCGAAGGTTGGAGCCGCTGCCGATCAGGCGGACGAAGACGGTATGAAGGCCTTGGCCGAGAGGGACTTTCACCGGTCGGCCGTGTTCCATGGAGACGGTCAGTTGGGCGTCCTCGTCGGCGAGGTAGTTGAGCTGAACGGTCCATTCGTGGTCGAGCATGGGGCCGTCGAGGGGAATGAGGATCGGGTTGTCGCCTCGAATTCGATAGCCGCAGCCGGGTTCCGGGCCGGGGAGGATGCGGCGATTCCACCAGACCTGGGCTTCGACGATGGCGCCGGTGTCGGTGATCATGCGCAGGTGCGGCGTGGAGTCGGCGAAGGTGCCGGGGGCGGCGATCGGGGCGAGGACCCGGCTGGTCAGGTTTTGCGGATAGGCGAGGGGGTTCAGGACGTCCCACGGGACCTCCTGCTCCAGCAGTGGCGCGCCGTCCCAATGAGCGAGGGACGACTTCACGTTCGCTAGATAGGTTTTGGTGGGGCTCGGGCTCCAGGAGCGCACGAAGGTGTAGGTGGAGCACAGGCTGCTCACGACGAACAGCGTCAGCAGCGGTATCGCGACGCGGCGGCTTGAAGCCCGACTCGCCCGCCGCGGGCTCGCCCGCAGCACCAACGCGCCGACGACCGCGAACGTCACGCCGAGATCGGCGAAGTAGCGCAGCGACTGCATGATCTCCGCCGCGGTATTCGGCCCGCCGCGCACCACCGCGACCGGCAACTGCATCACCAGCACATATCCGGCGGCGAGCAGCCAGACCGGCCACACCCTGCGCCGCCGGTGAATCGTCAGCGCCACCACCGCGATCAGCACCAGCCAGGCCGCCAGCACCGCGGCGCCCGGTGGATCCGCCCATGGCGCGGCAGGCAACCATCGCTCCCACCGCCACGGCCCGCCGACCAGCGCGGGCACCAGGCCGAGCGAGGTCGCATGGGGAAGCCAATCGCGCATGTCCTCGGGGTTGTGGCGGGGGCCGCCGACCCCGACCACCGCCAGGTACGCCGCCAGCCAGCAGAGCAACACCAGCCCCGACCCCACCCACAATCGCATCCCCCGCCGCGCCACCTCGCGCACCGCCGCCGCCCGCCCGTCGACGTAGTGGGCGAGCGTCGCGACGGCGAACGCGACGAACGGGATGATCACCGACTTCTCGAAGTACAGCAGCGCCACCGCGAGCACCACGACCCCGGACACCGCATAGCGCACACGCCCACCGCGCACCAACAGCAGCGCGTCCCCGATGACCCAGGCGAGCGCGAACTGCAAAGGCAGCGCGTTCAACGCGGCCGACCACCAGGCGAACGCGGGCAACGTCACCGGAGAGAAGAGAAAGAATGTCAGCGGAATCAGCAGCGCCCACCGAACGCCCAACAGCAGCCGCAACATTCGCAAGACCGACAGCGAGACCGCGAGTTGCCCGGCCAGCATCGAGATCGCCGGGACCGCCCAGACCAGCGGAGCCGCCTTCGTCACCGCCCAGGCGACGGCGAAGGCGAGCGGCATGAAATGCCCGTCGTGGTCGTGCAGCAGCAGGTCCGCGGAGAGCAGCGGATAGCGGCCCGCCCGGCCGACGAGGATGAGGTCGTCCCAGTAGAAGTACCCGCTGCCCGCCACCCAGCCGCGCAGCGCGAGTTGCAGCACGATCAGGCCGCCCGCCACGGCGAGAACGGGTGAGGTTCGCCCGATGAGCCCGGCTCTCGCACGCGCTCCGGACACGGCCGTCGACGGTGCGATCGAAGCGGTGTCCATGCCGAGCCACCCTAGTGGCGCATGCCTGCGGCGCGAACCGGCGACGCGTCAGGCCGCGTAGCCGGTCACCTTCTCGACCCGTACGCGGACCGCGACCCGGACCTGACCGGGCTCGGGCAGCGCGTGATCCTTGCCCTCGTACTTCCACGACAGCCGATGGCCGACCCGGAGATCGTCGTCGTGTGTGATGGACGCCGTGCCGCGCAGCTCGACGTAGTTCTCGCCGTCGGCGGAGTCCAGCACGGTCACGCTGACGCGCGGGTCGCGCAGCATATTGCGGTGCTTGAGCCTGCCTTCCAGAGTGGAGAACAACAGGTCGTCGCCGTCGCGCAGGACCCACATCGCGGAGGTCTGCGGGCTGCCGTCGGCGTTGATCGTGGCGAGCACCGCGTAGTTCTTGCCGTCGAGCAGGGCGATGGTGGCTGCGCTGAGCGTGATTCCCATGCCGTGGACAGTAGCTCGCGCGGTCGAATACCGGATCTACAGCGCCGCCCGCACTTTGGCCGCGAACTCATAATCGCGCTGCCACTGCTCACCCGTCGGAACGAGCACAACGCGGGAAACGCCCTGCGCAGCGAACGCGGACATCTGCGCGGCGACCTCGCCGACGTCCCGCGACACCCCGGCCGCCACGACGGCGACGGAGAGCGGCGCCCGGTCACGCGCCGCCGCGAGTTCCCGGAGTTCCGCGAGGTCCCCGCTCAGCCGCTCCGGATCGGATTGGATGGTGATCCACCCGTCGGCGTAGTCGGCCGCCCGACGCCGCGCACGGGAGCTGTTGCCCGCCACCAGGATCGGCGGCACCGCCGCACCGGGCGCGAGCGTCACCTCCAGCCCGTCGCCCACCGTGGCCGTCCGCCCGGCGACGAGGTCGGGAAGCACTCGCAGCCCTTCGTCGGTGCGTCGGCCCCGGTCCTCGAACGACACACCGGCGGCGCGCCACCCGATATCGCCGTGCGCCGGATTCCCGGTGCCGACGCCGACGATCAATCGGTCGCCCGACACGTACTGCAGGGTGCCGATCTGTTTGGCCGCCCACGCGACCGGACGCAGCGCGAGCAGCATGACGTTGTAGCCCACCTTGATTCGCTCGGTCACCGCCGCGGCGGTGGCCAACGTGACGGTGCTGTCCAGCATCGGGGCGCTCGCGATCAGGTGATCGGTGGACCAGATCGAGTCGAGTCCGACCTCTTCGGCGAAGCGGGCGCTCGCGCGCACGTCGCCGAGGATCGGGTGCTCGGGATCGGGGGTCGAGGTGGGCAGGAAAACGCCTATCTCCAAAGACATTGGCTTCCAATCGCTCGCTGTCGGCTGCTACGCCGAACGCTACGTGCCCGCGACGAGCGTTCCAATCGCCTATTTACTCAGCGTCATGTCCGAAACTCTCACGGCGCATCCACAAGTCCCCCCACGACCCGTCGATATACCCTGACGTATGGACCTGTCCCGTAGGCAGTTGCTGAGATTCGCGGGTGCCGCGCCGGCCGCCGTCCTGGTGGGGACGGCCGCGGCGAGCAGTGGGCCGTTCCGGACACCGCGCTGGTCCGACTATCCGTTCAGCCTCGGCGTCGCGTCGGGTGATCCGACCCCGGACGGCGTCGTGCTGTGGACGCGGCTCGCGCCGGATCCGTTCGCGCCGGATGGACTCGGCGGCATGCCGCTGCGACCGGTGACCGTGGAGTACGAGGTCGCCCACGACGAGAACTTTCGTCAGGTGGTGGCCCGTGGAAGCGCGGTCGCCACGCGCGAGTTGGCGCACAGCGTGCATCCGGAGGTGTCGGGGCTGGCACCGGATCGCTGGTATTTCTATCGGTTTCGCGCCGGGTCGGTGCTGTCCCCGGTCGGCCGGACGCGCACGGCGCCGCCGCAGGGGCGACCCACCGCGCGGATGCGGTTCGCGTTCGCGTCCTGCCAGTCGTGGAGCTCCGGTTACTACACCGCCTACGAGCACATGAGCGCCGAGGACCTCGATCTCGTTGTGCACCTAGGCGATTACATCTACGAGCGCGGCTGGACGCGCGGCCGGGCGGGCATGGTGGTCGAGCCGCAGTTCCGCGCGGAGGCCGTGGATCTGGCCGGTTACCGATTGCGCTACGCGCAGGCCAAGGCCGAAGAACCCCTGCGGGCCGCGCATGCCGCCTTCCCCTGGCTGGTCACCATGGACGATCACGAGGTCGACAACAACTGGGCGGGCGACTCCCCCGGCCTCGGCCTCGATATCTATCGCATCCCAGCCCTGTTTCGCCGGCGCAAGGCCGACGCCTTCCAGGCGATGTACGAGCATCAGCCGCTGCGCGTCGCGCAGTTGCCGTCCGGGCCGAGCATGCACCTGCACCGCCGCTACGGCTTCGGCGACCTCGCCCAGATCACGATGCTCGACACCAGGCAGTACCGCGACAAGCAGGCGTGCGGCGACGGCAACACCGTGGTCGACTGCGCCGACCGGCTCGCCACCGATCGCACGATTCTCGGTGCGCCGCAACGCGATTGGCTGATCGACGGCTTCACCGGCTCGCCCGCCCGCTGGCAGATCCTCGGCAACCAGGTGTCCATGGCGCAGTCCGACCAGGACGCCGGCCCGGTCGTCGCCGTCGGCACGGACGGCTGGGACGGTTACGTCGCCGACCGCAACGCCGTGCTCGGCGCGGCCGCCGACCGCGGCGTGCCGAACCTCGTCGTGATCACGGGCGACCGCCACCAGAACCAGGCCGCCGACCTGCGCCGCGACTACGCCGACCCCGAGTCACCGGTGGTGGCCTCGGAATTCATCGGCACGTCGATCTCCAGCGCGGGCGACGGCGCCGACCTGACCGACTCGGGCCGCAATCTGCTCGCCGCCAATCCCGATCTCAAATTCTTCAACGCCCAGCGCGGCTACGTCCGCGTGGAGCTCGATCACACGCTGTGGCGCAGCGACTTTCGCGTCGTCCCCTACATCCGCCGCCCCGGCGCGCCGATCCACACCCGCGCCAGTTTCGTTGTGCAGGACCGCATCCCGGGCGTCACGGCGGCGTCGCAGCCGGACAGCCCGGTTCGGTCCGCCGAACCGGGCGCCACCGCGGGTCCTGTGGACGGCGCGCCGCGGTGAGCGTCGCCCGGTTGTCCGGCGCCGTGGCGGGGCCGGACGGACACCTCCTTCGAGAG
>NZ_BAGH01000075.1 GCF_000308715.1 Nocardia tenerifensis NBRC 101015 | reverse complement strand
CCGAACTGACGGTCGCCCGCGTCGCCGAGGCCGGGGACGATGTAGGCGTTCTCGTTCAGGCCCGCGTCGACGGCGGCGGTGACCAGGCGCACCGGATGGCCGGAATCTTTTAGTGCCGCAACGCCTTCCGGCGCCGCGACGACGCACACCGCGGTGATGTCGGTCGCGCCCCTGGCGACGAGCAGTTCGAGGGTGTGGCGCATCGAGCCGCCGGTGGCCAGCATCGGGTCGAGCACGTAGACCGGCAGGCCGGCCAGGTCGTCGGGCAGCGACTCCATGTACGGGACCGGCTGGTGGGACTGCTCGTCCCGGGCGATGCCGACGAAGCCGATCCGGGCGTCGGGGATCAGCTCGGCGGCGACGTCGACCATGCCGAGGCCGGCCCGCAGCACCGGGACGAGCAGCGGCGGCCGGTCCAGCCGCGCGCCCTCGGTGACGGCCACCGGGGTGCTGATCTCGAAGCGCCGCACCGGAGCGTCGCGCAGCGCCTCATAGATGAGGATCCTGGTGAGGTCGCGCAGGGCCGCGCGGAAGGCGGAGTTGTCCGTTCGTTCGTCTCGCATCGTGGTCAACAGGGCGGCGGCGAGCGGATGGTCCACGGTGTGAGTACGCATGAGGGAACGATAAAGTGACCGGCGGGCCCGCCGCCGAACCTCGACGTCGAAAGTTTTTCGCATCGGCGGGAACCGAACGGGAAGAGGGCGCGTCGAATCAAGTGAATGACGTACTCTGCCTGGGAACAACAGATGGGGGAAGCTCTATGCGGAAGATGTCGGCGGACACCGAGGGCATCGCAGCCTATGGCGCGACCGCCCATGTGATGGCCGGGGAGATGGCGACGGCGGGCGCGAGCGCCGCCGCGGCCGAGCCCGCGCTGCTCGGCCCGATCATGGGGTTGATCGGCGGCGACTTCATGGCCGCGTACGCCGCGGCGCACGCGGGGCACGTCGCGTCGATCGGCGAGCTGTCGGCGGGGCTCACCAGCATGGGCGGCGCGGCGACCGGCGCGGCCACGGTGCTCACGGAGACCGACATGAACAACGCCGGGACGCTGCGCAGCGCGACCACCGAATTGGACGGGTGAGCCGGTGATCGATATCGACGCCCTGGCCAAACCCATCTTCGAGTTGCTCGCCAGCTTCGGCACCGGCGTGCTGCCCACGGGCGGCCCCTCCGACGCGCTGCGGAGCACCTCCAGCGTCGTCGACCAGATCCATCAGATGGGTCGCGACAGCATCAACAGCATGAACACCGCGTGGGACGGGCAGGCCGCCGACGCCGCCACCGCGAAGGCGCTGCGGGTGCAGACCTCCGCCGCCACCATCTCCGACCGCGGCAACGACATGGCAACCGTGGTGAATCAGGCCGCCGCAGAGGTGGAGTCGGGCCAGAAGGACCTCGCGGGCATCGCCCAGTCGTTCGTGAACACCGCCGTGAGCGCGGGGCCCGCGCTCGCCACGCCGGCGGGCATGACCATGATCGTCGGCTCCGCGATAGACCACCTCGGCCAGGCGCTCAACGTGGTCGGCCGGGTGCAGAACGAGCTCGGCACGCACACCGCGTCGATGACCGAGCTCACCCCGCCGCCGCCGACCCCGTCGCTCGCGGGCACGCCCGCCACCACCACCGCCGGGGTGCAGCAACTGGCCTCGACCGCGACCAGCGCGCTGAGCGGCGCCGGCTCGATGGCGAGCAGCCTGATGAGCACCGCGATGTCCGCCATGCCGTCCACGACCTCGAAGTCCAGCAGCGCCGCGGGCACCCCGAGCTCGCCGAGCACCCCCAAGCTCGACACCGGCTCGGCGGGCATACCCAGCGACGGCAAGGGCGTGAAGATCACGCTGCCCGACGGCAGCACGGTGGAGGCCCCGAACGAGAAGGCCGCCACCGCGGTTCGCTCGGCGATCAGCGCCGTCGGCACCCCGTACGTGTGGGGCGGCAACACCCCCGGCGCCGGACTGGACTGCAGCGGCCTGACCAAGTTCGCCTACGGCGAGGCCGGCGTCGACCTGCCGCGCCTGGCCGCCGACCAGGCCACCGGCACCTCGGTCTCCCCCGGCGACCTCATGCCCGGCGACCTGGCCATCTGGGATGGCCACGTCGCCATGGTGATCGGCAACGGACAGTTCGTCGAGGCCGGTGACCCGGTCCAGATCAGCTCGATTCGAACGGAGAACTCAGGGATGGGCTTCCACGGCTTCTACAGGCCGACCTCATGACGAATCCCCAACAACCGAACGTTCCCAGCGTCACGGTCGCCGGCAGCACCAACCGATCCGGCACCATCTCGGTGCGGGCCACCGACCAGGGCATGCCGGTGGAGATCAAGTTCGAGCGCAGCGAATACCGTTACGGCGCACAGAGTCTCGCGAACGAGATCCTGCGGCTCACCAAGCGCTCCACCGTCGCCGCCAAGGCGCGGCGGCGCGAGCTGCTCGCCGAGGCGGGCATGCCCGCCGACATCCTCGACCGCCTCGGCCTGCCCACCCGCCAGGCGGCCGTGGATGAGCTGGACCGGATCGACGACGCGGACACAGGACCTACGACCTGGATGAGGCCGGTATGAGCGAGCGAACCATGGGCGCAGCCGCATCAGCGGTCATGCCGGAGCCGAGCGTCAGCGAGGCGCAGGCATGAGCGAGCGGAGCGAGCGAATCATGGGCACAGCCGCCCCAGCGGTCATGCCGGAGCCGAGCGTCAGCGAGGCGCAGGCATGAGCGCTGAGATGGACGCTTTGGTCGCCAACGCGACGCAGAAGCTGGAGGCGCTCGAGGCCGCGCTGTACGGACTCAAGCAGGTCCGCGGGCGGCACACCACCGAGGACGGCACGGTCACCGTCGAGGTCGACAGCGACGGCGCGCTCGTCGCGCTGAGCCTCGCGGAGCACGTCACCTCGCTCCCGCCCGCCGAGGTCGGACAGCTGATCGTCTGGGCGTGCAGGCAGGCCGCCGAGGACGCGGGCAATCAACGCTCGAAGGTCGTTGCGACACTGAACGAGTCGTTCGTTCCCGGGCCGAACGATGCCAAGACGACGATTGGGGGCGGCCCGGATAGTGCCTGACGCGGAAGGTCGATAGGCTTCCGCTCATGGCTTCTGGAGACATCGTCCCGATCGAGCTCGGCCTGACCGATGGCGATCTCGTCACCCTGTGGGCACCGCGCTGGCGAGACGGTGACGACGAGTGGGAGGCGTTCCTCGGACACGAGGACTCCCTCTACGGATTCGAGAGCGTTGCGGAGCTGGCCGCGTTCATCCGGACCAACTCCGACAACGACCTCGTCGACCATCCGGCATGGAAGGTCGTCGCCGGGCTGTCGGCGGTGGAACTGGAGCCGGAGGAGAACTTCACCTTCGATCTGGTCGCGGTGCCCGAACTGGCCGCGGGCGACCCCGATGTGGACACCATCGCCGAGCTGGAGGACACCCTCGGCATGGTCCGCAACATCGGCGAGGTCTGCGAACTGGAGACCGTGACCAAGTTCTTCGGGTCGCATCCGGTGCTCGGCGCGCTGCCCGGCGGGGTGAACGCGTTCGTCGGCCGCGACGGCGAGGAACTCTGGGACCAGATCGGCGCCGCCATCGCCAAGGGCTGGGACAGCGTCCTCGACGCCATCGACTCCGTCGTGCACACCCCCGAGGTCGACGCGGAAGCCGTCGCCGTCGCCGAGGCCGAGCTGCTCGCGGCCGAGGAGAACGTGGTCGACGCCGACGACGCCGCGGACAACGAGGAGGACGAGTTCGAGCCCGTCGACCTCGACGCCGACGATGAGGACGAAGAGGAGGAGGACGAGTCGTTCTGGCACGAGGTCGGCATCGACCCGGTCAAGATCATCGCCTCGGACAACACCTACTTCACCCTGCGCTGTTACCTCGACGACGAGCCGATCTTCCTCGGCTCCGACAACACCATCACGGTGTTCACCTCCGAGCGCGCCCTGGCCAGGTACCTGGCCGACGACCACGAGCACGACCTCGCCCGCGTGAGCACCTTCGCCGACGTGCAGACCGCGGCGGTGGACGGCTCGCTCGAGGTCGAGGTCACCGACGAGAACGTCTACGTGCTGCCCGGCCTCGCCGACGACCTGGCCGAAGGCCCGGAGGCCGTCGACATCGAGCAGCTCGACCTGGCGGTCGAACTCTTCACCGACGCCGCGGACTACGCCGGCGACGACACCGTCGAACAGGCGCTGGCCCCCGCCACCCCGCTCGGCTGGTACGTCTCCTACCTGCTCAACCCCGACCCGAACCGCATGGCGCCCAACCCTCCGTTCGCCGCCGAGGCGCAGTCCTGGCGAGACCTCGAACGCAACTTCGAGGCCAGGCTCAACCAGCAGTAGCTACTTCAGGCGGATCCAGATCTGTTCGGCGCGGCCGAGCAGGCGGTCGTCGGAGCCGTAGATCGCGGTGGAGGAGAACGACTTTCGGCCCTGCTCGCCGTGGTTCTCGCCGACGACGACGCACTGTTCGCCCACCTCGGGCAGGTCGTGCACGGCGGCGGTCATGGAGCCGAGCAGGGCTGGGCGGTCGAACATGTCGGGCAGCGACCAGCCGCCGGGGCAGTCCATCGCCGCCCACAGGACGGCGGGGCCCAGCGGCAGCGAGTCGTCCGGGATCCACGGCGCGGCCACCCGACCGTCGCCGACCGCGCCCGCCTCGATGCGCAACCCGTCAGCGCGGCCGCTGCCGCAGACGAAGCAGGACGAGAACATCTCGTTGCTCTGATAGGAGCTCGCCGCGGCCGTCGCGGCCGCGAACGGCACGGAACGCGGTGCGTCCCGGTCGAATTCGCCCGCCCGCGACTCGGCGACCAGGGTGTCACCGTCGTACAGGTCGCCCGCCCGCACCTCTAGCGGTGTGTCCAGCGGCGTCGGACTGCGCAGGATCACCGTCACCGCGGCATCCCCGTGCCGCTCGGCCAGTAGCCCGCCCACGTATCCGCCGTTACCCGAGTCGGGCGGCCCGTTGAACCGGCTGGGAATCTGCAATGTCGCCATACCCAGCACGCTAGCGAACCGACCGCCGGGCCTTTCACCGCACTCGTTTCAACAAGACCGGCCTCATCGGACCGCGAGCAGCGGCGCACTGGCGGCACAACTATGACTGACAGAAAGCCCCTTGCTACCAACCCGATAATCCCTCTCGCCGCACCGCATACCGACCGAGCGCGCCACTATTCGACTCACGAGGGCAGCGGCACCTCCGGAGCGGACACCGCCGCCACGCATCGAACAGATCTCTCGCAGGCCTGGGCGCCCACCAAAGGACCGCTAGCACTTCGCCCACCTCGAACAAGTCCCCCACCCCCGCACCCACTCTCGGGCCACACACTCGAATTAGGACCCTAAACTCAGTGCAACTCCCGAGAGGGAGTGCAGAACTGGCGATGGTGCTCGTTCGGGACGGCATCGTGGGCGACTGCCCACGGGGAGGTCGGCGACGACGTGCACGCCGATGCCTAGGACGGTCTCGTTCGACTGTCCCTGGCTCGCGACGCTATGGGGCTCGTACCCTCGGTGCTGGCCCATAGCCCTCTGACACCGCAGGCCGGGCGGGTGCTCGATCAGCGACAAGCACCCGCCCGCCATGTGACGCGATCATGGCCGGTGCGACCTGCGTCCGGCACTAGCGGCCCGAACCTGTTGCCGCCCTTGCTATCCCAGCAGCACCGCGTATCCCGGCTTGATGATGTCGTCGATGATGCGCAGCCGTTCGGGGAACGGGATGAACGCCGACTTCATCGCGTTGATGGTGAACCGCTCCAGGTCGGTCCAGCCGTAGCCGAACGTGTCGGCGAGCTTGAGCATCTCCTGGCTCATGGTGGTGTCGCTCATCAGCCGGTTGTCGGTGTTGACCGTGACGCGGAAGCGCAGCCGGGCCAGCAGGTCGAACGGGTGCTTGTCCAGCGAGGGCACCGCGCCGGTCTGCACGTTCGAGGACGGACAGAGCTCGAGCGGAATGCGCATGTCGCGCACGTAGTTCGCGACGAGCCCGAGGCGGGCGTCCTCGATCGCGCCGGGCACGCTGATGTCGTCGGTGATCCGCACGCCGTGGCCGAGCCGGTCGCAGCCGCAGAACGCCAGCGCCTCGTGGATCGACGGCAGGCCGAACGCCTCGCCCGCGTGAATCGTGAAGTGCGCGCTGTTGGCTCGCATGTACTCGAACGCGTCCAGGTGCCTGCTCGGCGGGTAGCCCGCCTCCGCGCCCGCGATGTCGAAGCCGCCGACGCCGCGATCGCGGAATCGCACGGTGAGCTCGGCGATCTCGCGGGAGCGGGCCGCGTGCCGCATGGCGGTGAGCAGGCAGGTGACGACGATGGGACGGCCCGCCGCCGCGGCCGCCGCCTCGCCCTCGCGGAAGCCCGCCAGGGTGTGTTCGACGACCTCGTCGAGGGTCAGCCCGCGTTCCAAATGCTGTTCGGGGGCGAAGCGCACCTCGGCGTACACCACACCGTCGGCGGACAGGTCCTCGGCGCATTCGC
>NZ_BAGH01000076.1 GCF_000308715.1 Nocardia tenerifensis NBRC 101015 | reverse complement strand
ACAACCCACGCGCCACCTGCTCGCTGAACTCGGTGCGATCGGTGACACGCGACTGCGCGTCCCAAATGTGCTGCACCGTCCGCACGTACTCCCGCGCGACCCGCACACCCTGGAAGCCGATCAGCTCCGCGGCCCGCAGCTCCACGAGCCGCTTGGTCTCACCCGTCGCGGTCAAGCCCTCGAAAAGGTCGGCGGGAACCTTGATTTCGGCGCTCTTGCGCTGCGGATGCCCCGCCGCGGCGGCGAACTCGTCCGGCAGCGCGACCGCCGCCCGGCCCCAGCGGAACGCCGCGATATTGGCGTTCACGGCGACGCCGTTGATCTCGATGGCCTCCTCGATGGCGGACGCGGGCAGGCGCAGCCCGCCGAGCTGATAGGCGGCGCCGACCATCAGGAAGTTAGCGGCCGCGGTATTGCCGAACAGCACCTCGGCGGCGGCGAGCGCGTCGAACGAACGCACCTCGCGCGAGGCCTGCTCGAGCCGGGCCAGCAGCGCGGGCGTCTCCGGGTACTCGACGGACTTGTCGTAGACCATGTCCCCGGTCGGAGTCTTGCTGGTGGACGCGACCGACAGGGTGTTCTCTTTGGAACCGTAGGCCAGGTTCTTGTTGTCGGTGGCGGTGAGCAGGTCGAACGCGATGATGCAGTCCGCCGAGCCGGGCGTCAGCCGGTTCGCGGGCTCCAACTCGCCTGCGGCGAAACGCAAATGCGAGACGACCGGGCCCGCCTTCTGGCTCAGGCCGATCTGATCCAGGCTCGCCACCTCGTAACCGGCGCGCAGCGCGGCGGTGGCCAGCACCTGGTTCACGGTGACGATGCCGGTGCCGCCGATGCCCGCGAGGAACACATTCTGCGTCGCCGTCGGCGCGGACAGCGGCAGGTCGGCCAGCACCGGCGGGACCGGACGCTCGACCGCCTTGCGCTTCTTGGCCTTCCCCGGATCCGGCAGCTCCACCGTGACGAACGACGGGCAGTCGCCGTCCATGCAGGTGTAATCGGTGTTGCAGGAGGTCTGGTCGATCCGCGTCTTGCGACCGAACTCGGTGTCGACCGGCTGCACCGAGAGGCAGTTGCTCTTGACGCCGCAGTCGCCGCAGCCCTCGCACACCGCCTCGTTGATGACGACCCGGGTCCGGCGGGCGGGCAAAGTGCCGCGCTTGCGCTGGCGTCGCGCGTCGGCGGCGCAGTGCTGGTCATAGATGAGGACCGTGACGCCGGGTACCTCGCGCAGCACGCGCTGGGCCTCGTCGAGGCGATCGCGGTGCCACAGCCGGGTGCCGGGGGCGAGATCGCGCTTGCGGTACTTCTTCGGGTCGTCGGCGCAGATGATGATCTGCGCGACGCCCTCGACGCTCAGCTTGTGGGTCAGCCGCGGCACCGCGAGCGCGCCCTCCGCGTCCTGCGCGCCGGTCATCGCGACGACGTCGTTGTAGAGCAGCTTGTAGGTGATGTTCACGCCCGCGGCGATGCACGCCTGGACGGCGAGCTGGCCGGAGTGGAAAAACGTTCCGTCGCCGATGTTCTGGAACAGATGCGGCACATCGGTGAACGGCGCCTGGCCGATCCACTGCGCGCCCTCGCCGCCCATCTGGGTCAGGCCGGTGACGCGGCTGTCTTCCCGGCCGGACATGGTCACCATGGTGTGGCAGCCGATGCCGCCGCCGGCCAGGGAACCCTCCGGCACCGCGGTGGAGCGGTTGTGCGGGCAGCCGCTGCAGAAGTAGGCGGCGCGCTTGGCGGGCAGCACGGACAGCGACAGTGGCTGCGGCAGCGGACGTTTCGTGTCCAGGTAGCCGTGCAGGGCTCGGCTGAGCGGCTTGGTGATGCGACCGGTGGTGAGCTCGCCGTCCTGACCGAACAGCGGGCGACCGGACGCATCGCGCTTGCCGATGATCTCCGGCGCGTCGGCCGTGCCGTACAGGATCTCCCGGATCTGGGTCTCGATGAAGGCCGTCTTGTCCTCGACCACCACGAGGCGGGTGAGGCCCTTGGCGAACTGCCGAACGCGTTCGGGGGCAATGGGAAACGGCATGCCGATGCGCAGCAGCCGGACGCCCGCGCGCATGAGCGCGTCGTCGTCGACGCCGAGGTCGATCAGCGCCTGCCGGACCGCGTCGAAAGTGGTTCCGGTGGCGGCGATGCCGATGGTGGCGTGCGGCGGGTTCAGCTCGATGACGTCGAGCTCGTTGAGCGTGCTGTACGCCTTGACCATCTCCCAGCGCGGGCCGTACAGGTCGGCCTCGGCGATCACGCTGTCCGTCGGCGCCGCCATCGGCCGCTGCAGATACCTGAACGGGCGCCCCTCCCAGGTGATCTCGGGGACTACGATGTCGATGTCGCCCACGTCGCCCTCGACCGACCACGCGCCGTCGGCGACGTCGGCCACGATCTTCAGCGCGACCAGGCAACCCGAGGCGCGCGACAGCGCGACACCGTGCAGGCCCATGGTGATGATCTCGCGGGCGTTGCGCGGGAACAGGACGGGGATGTTCATCGCGGCCAGCGAGCGCTCGCTCACCGCGGGGACCGTCGAGGATTTCGAGGCGGGGTCGTCGCCGACCAGCAGCAGCACACCGCCGTTGGCGTTGGCGCCGTACATGTTGGCGTGCCGCAGCGCGTCCGTCGCGCGGTCGAGCCCGGGGCCCTTGCCGTACCAGACGCCGACGACGCCGTCGTGCGTCGCGGCGCCCTTGGGCAGCTCGGCCTGACTCCCCCACACCGAGGTCGCGGCCAGCTCCTCGTTCAAGCCGGGGACGAACGAGATGTCGTGCTCGGCGAGCACATTCGGCATGCCGGTCAGCATCTTGTCCACGCCGCCGAGCGGACTGCCCTGGTATCCCGACACGAACGTGCCGACTCGACGCCCGGCGCGCAGGTCGCGCACGTGCTGTTCGACCAGTTGACGCGCTATCGCTTGGACCCCGGTGAGGACAACGGTGCCTGCGCCGACGCGGTAGCGGTCGGCAAGGTCATACGGCGCCGGAATCAGATCGTGATCGGCGAGCTCGGTCATACATCCACCCGTCCGGCCGGCACCGGTCGGGCGCAGGCCTAGTTGAGCACTTGATGCCCTTTACCCTGCCTGCGAAGCGCTGAATGAACAATAGGCGCGCCGAAAATTGAGCAGACTGCGCAATTCATTCACTTGTGAATGGGCACACACTATGCACGATGTGAGGTTTACTGTGACGGTTGCCACCGGTCGCCGAATCGAGACCTGCAACGAGCCTGCCAGCAACCGGGAGCGACTCCAGGCAAACGTCGAGTGACGGCCTGTCGCACGCGCCGTCCGACCCATGAATAGCCCGAACGAAGAGAGCCGACGGCTATGACACGCGCTAGACGGTGCCGCACAGCTAGTGATCTTGGTCAAAAGCACAGGAATCGCGTTGTGATTTGTCCAAAGTGCCGGACCCGGTTGCGCGGCGTCTCGCGCGCGGCGCTACCTTCGCTCCGGATGGTGCTGCTCCCGCGGCTACCCGCAGTCATCGAGCCGAAAGGTGGTGTGCCGGTCCGACCCTCGGTGTGACTGTGAGTCGATGTCTATCCGTCTTCGCGGCGAACGATGGCGTTCGCCGCTGTTTCCATGCAGTGGTGGTCCGTTCGAGTTGCCGAGGCGTTGTCGGGGTCGGCAAGTCGATAACGACCGATATTCGAAGGAAAACCGTGCACAGAGTTCCGTTCAGGATCGCGATCCTGTTGTTGAGCGTCGTCTCGGCCGGCCTGCTCGGCCTGCCCGCGAACGCCCAACCGCTCTATCCCACACCGGATCCGGATGTGTTCTACGCACCGCCGGCCGACCTGGCGGCCTTACAGCCCGGCGACGTCGTGCGCACCCGCAAGATCGACACCGGCCCCTACGTGGGAACCACCGGCTGGCAGATCGCGTTCCGCTCGACCAACTCGATGAACAAGCCGGTCATGGGGATCACCACCGTCCTGCTGCCCAACGGCGTCAAGAACCCGCCGCTCGTCTCCTACCAGGCCCTGATCAATTCCCTTGGCACCCAGTGCAACCCGTCGCGCTCGCTGTTCAACGGCGAACTGCAGGACGCGGTCGGCGCGATGCTGCCGATCGGGCGCGGCTGGGCGATCTCGCTGCCCGACTACCTCGGCCCCACCTCCGCCTACGGCGCCGCCCGGCTCAGCGGCATGATGACGCTGGACAGCGTCAAGGCCGTGCGCAAGGTCAGTGAACTGGGCCTCGGCGACTCGCCGGTCGCGCTGGCCGGCTACTCGGGCGGCGGCATGGCCACCGCGTGGGCCGCCGCCCTGCAGCCCACGTACGCACCGGATCTGAAGCTCGCCGGGGTCGTCGCGGGCGGCGTTCCCGCCGATCTCGAGGAGATGGCGATGGCGCTCGGCTTCGCCCCGCATCCCGGCTTCGGCCTCGCCTTCGCCGCCGCTATGGGCCTGGAGCGGGAATACCCCGATCGGCTGCCGATCTCGGATCAGCTGAACGAGAACGGCCTGTGGTTCCGCGAATTCACCCACGACGCCTGCCGCCGGTTCCTGCTCTTCCACGGCGTCTTCCGCAACGCCGAGCAGATGGCCGCGTCGAAGAGCCTGATGAACAGCCCGGAGGCCCATGCGGTGCTGCGCGAGAACAGCCTGCGCTACTTCGACGGCGTCCCCACGGCCCCGATGTACCTGTGGCAGGGCCGATTCGACGAGATGACGTTCTTCCCGCCGGTCGCCGAGGTCGCCGACCGTTACTGCAAGGCGGGCGCGAAACTCGATTTCCACCCCTACGAGATCGCCGAACACATGACCACCGCGGTGGCCGGCTTCGTCGATGCCTGGAACTACGTGGAGGGTCGCTTCCGCGGCGAACCCGCCCCGAGCAACTGCTGACCGACCACTGACGAAGGGCCCCGGACTTATTGGCCGGGGCCCTTTTTCGTGGCTCAGCTGATGGAGCGGACCTGCTCCTCGTAGGCCGCGCGGGTCTTTTCGTCGGCCGGGTGCAGGGCGCGGTCGCCGTCGATGAGCCTGCGCACCAACCGAACCGCGCGCTCCGGTGCGGCCGCCAGGGCAACGTCGATGGGGCCCAGGTAGTTCGGGACGGCGACCTCGGCCTTGCGGGTGGCGACGGTGCGCACGATGGCCTCGGCGACATCCTCCGGATCGACGGTCGGCATGCCGTGGCCGAGGGCGAGGCCGGAGGACAGACGGGTGCGCACGGCCGACGGCAGCACGCAGCTGACGCTGACGCCCTGCGGGGCGAACTCCAAACGCGTTGCGGCGGAGAGCCCTACGGCCGCGAACTTGCTCGCGTTGTAGACGGCCAGACCGGCCACCGGGACCTTGCCCGCCAGGGAGGCCACATTGACGATGTGGCCGTGCCCGCGCTCGATCATGGCCGGCGCGACGGCGCGCATGCCGTTGATGAGACCCCAGACATTGATGTCCATGGTGGCCTGGCCGACCACGTCCGGCTCGTCCAGGAACGCGCCCGCGGGCATGACGCCCGCGTTGTTGACGAGCACGTCGACGTGGCCGAGGTCGGCGATCATCTTGTCCCACTGCCCGCGCGAACGCACATCGAGCTCGTAGGGCCGGGCGCCGATCGCGGCGGCCGCGGTCTCGGCGGCGCCTGCGTCCACGTCGGCGATCACGATCTCGGATCCCTTGGCGGCGAACAATTCCGCGGTGGAGCGGCCGATGCCGCGGCCCGCGCCGGTGATCAGGACGCGCGCGCCCGTCAGGTCGAAGTCGGGGTATCCGTGACCGAGGATTCTCATGCGAAGGCTCCTTGTTCGAGCGCACGACGGGTGCTGCGCAGGCTGTGCTGGAAGGTGTCGAGACGGCGGCGACCGTCCATGAAGTTCGGGCCCATCACGGCGAGATCGCCCGCGGAGGCGTCGACGCGCACGACTCTGGTTCCGGTCACCCGCAGCTGGGCGATCTCGGCGTCGAGCTTGGCGCTCATGCGATTTCGCAGCTGCCGCTCGAGGAAGTGGCCGGGATCGTTCGCGGGAATCCGACCGGTCGAGGCCATCGGGGCGAGCACGACCAACTCGTCCAGCCGCTCGCGCAGCAGCAAATCCACCGAGGCCGTCGAGCCCGCGCCGCCGTCGATGAAGCGGCGCCCGGCGATGGACACCGGCGGGAACCACCCCGGCACCGCCCACGACGCGCGCAGGGCCGCGCCGAGCGAGGCGGGCGGCGCGTCGGGCGAGCCGAACGGAATCCGTTCTCCTGTCGCATAATCCATGCTGACCAGCCAGGTCGCCGGGTGCGGCACCCAGGAGCGGCCGGGGTTGAGCCGCTCGGCCAGCCGCGTCAACCAGCTCGCGTCGCCGCCGCCGACCGGCAACAAGCCGCTGCCCGCGGTCAGCAGCGCTTGCTCGGAATCGGTGCGGCGCAGCGGAAGCCAGGCCGAGCCGAGTCGCGGGCGCGGCAGCGGCGGAAAGCGACCGGGCCCGGAGCGCATGTGCGCCAGCAGGATCGGGTTCGTGGACGTGCCCTCCTGCATGGCGATCAGCTCGTCCACCGAGACGCCGCTACCGAGCATCGTCACGTACTCCGCGCCCGCCGACGTCCCGATCAGCACATCGGCCTCGCGCGGATCCCAGTCGAGCGCGTCCCGGACCGCGGCGAGCGCCGCCACGATCCACGCCGCGCCGAGCGTGCCGCCGCAGCCGATGGCCAGGCCGCGTCGCTGCGACCCGTTGTTGTTACCCATGGTTCCACACACTAGCAGAATTCAAATACCATCGGTATCTGAAATCTCGGAGTACGTAGAATCGACGCATGGCACGTCTGACCCGGTCCGAGAGCCAGGCCCGCACCCGCGCCGAGCTCATCGCCACGGCCCGCGATCTCTTCCTCGCCGACGGCTACGCGAGCACCAGCCTCGAGCGGGTCGCCGAGGAGGCCGGGTACTCCAAGGGCGCGGTCTACTCGAACTTCCGCACCAAGAAGGAGCTCGGCCTCGAGGTGATCGAGCTGATTCACGCGACCAAGTTCGGCGAGGTCACCGACCTGCTCGCGGCGGGCGACAGCTTCGAGGAGCAGCTCGAGCGGTTCCAGGAGTGGGCCGAGCGGACGGTCGGCGACGTCGGCTGGACCATGCTCGAATTCGAGTTCGCGACGGTCTCCCGCGACGATCCCGCTCTACAGGCGGCGCTGGTGTCCAGCCTGGGCGTGGTGCGCGGCGCGGTCGCGGCGCAGGTGCAGACGCTGGCCGACACGGTGGGGATCGAGCTGCCGGTGCCCGCCGAGGACGCCGCGACCGGCATCCTCAGCATGGGCATCGGGTTGGGCATGCAGCGCGCCATCGACCCGTCGATCCCGGCCCGGCTGATCACCGACGCCGTCCGGTTGCTCGTCACCCTCGGCAAGGGGCCGCTCGCTGTGCGGAGCGCCGCGACGCCCTGAGCACCGTCACGCCGTAAAGTGCAGAGTCCATTCGCCGCGGTAGTGCAGCCGGGTGACGCTGCCCGGTGGAATGTCGATGCGCCAGAACGATTTCGGCGGCGCGTCCAGGGTCACCAGCAGGGCGGCGCGGATGACCGCCGGGTGTGTGACGGCCACGGTGGACTTCCCCTCCGACGCGATCTCGGCCATCCAATACCGGGTCCGCTCGATCACGTCCACCACGGACTCGCCGCCGTGGCCGCGGAACATCGGGTCGGTGAGCCAGGCGTACAGCTCGTCCTGCGGCACCGACATCAACGCGCCGCCGCGCCAGGCGCCCGCGTCGAGGTCGCGCAGCCGGGTGTCCTCGTCACCGGGCAGGCCGAGCAGGGCCGCGGTCTCGACCGTGCGGCGTTCGGGTCCGGTGAGTACGCGGGGCGCGGCGAGCGGCGTGCAACCCGAGATGGCCCTGCGGCCCGCTTCGGTCAGCGATTCGTCGACTGGAAAACGTGCTTTCCGCATCGCCTCGGTCATTCCATGGCTGACCAGGTCGAGTCTGAGCACTTTTTGCACGAGGGAAGCGTACGACTATCTGTCCCGCCTCTCCGCGAATTCAGGCCAGACTCAGGTGCCTCGACAGAAGCGTCGGCGACCGGCGGTTTTGCGGCCTGAACGGGTTAGCCCGTCCCCGGCGAGTTACCCATGTGCTAACGAAATCAGTTGTCACCTCATGTTGACGAAAACAGCTTGTCGGTGCCCCGGTGCACACTGAACCCATGGCTCAGTTCTCCCCCGCTACCCAGGAGTGGTTCGACGGTGCGTTCCCGGCGCCGACGTCGGCCCAGCTCGGGGCGTGGGAGGCGATCGCGGCGGGCGAGCACACGCTGGTGATCGCGCCGACGGGATCCGGCAAGACGCTGTCGGCGTTCCTGTGGGCGATCGACCAGCTGGCCACCCGCGAGCAGACGACGGAGCGGCCGGGGACCTCGGTGCTGTATGTGTCGCCGCTCAAGGCGCTCGCGGTGGACGTGGAGCGCAATCTGCGCGCGCCGCTGGTAGGCGTGACGCAGACCGCGAAGCGGCTCGGCCTCGACCCGCCGGAGATCACGGTCGGCGTCCGCTCCGGCGACACCAGCGCGGCCGATCGCCGATCGATGCAGCGCACACCGCCGGACATCCTGATCACCACGCCCGAGTCGCTGTTCCTCATGCTCACCTCCGCGGCCAAGGAGACGCTGCGTGACGTGCGCACGGTGATCGTGGACGAGGTGCACGCGATCGCCGGCTCGAAGCGCGGCGCGCATCTGGCGCTCTCGCTGGCCCGGCTCGATCAGCTGACCTCGAGCGCCGACTCGACGGGCCGGCCGGGGCGCCCCGCGCAGCGGATCGGCCTGTCCGCGACCGTGCGCCCGCCGGACGAGGTCGGCCGGTTCCTGGTCGGCAACGCGCCGATCACCATCGTCTCCCCGCCCGCGCCGAAGACCTTCGATCTGTCGGTCCGGGTGCCGGTGGCGGACATGACCGAGCCGGGCGAGTCCGATCAGCCCGGCTCGATCTGGCCGCATGTGGACGAGGCGATCGTGGATCTGGTGCTGGAACACCGCTCTTCGATCGTGTTCGCCAACTCGCGCAGGCTGGCCGAGCGGCTCACCGCGCGGCTCAACGAGACCTACGCGGAGCGCCTCGGCGAGCCGGTGGAGACCGAGCACAAACCGCCCGCGCAGCTCGGCGCGGCCACGGAGGTGATCCACGGCGCGAGCCCGCTGCTGGCCAGGGCGCACCACGGATCGGTGAGCAAGGAGCAGCGCGCGCTCATCGAGGACGACCTGAAGAGCGGGCGGCTGCGCTGCGTCGTCGCGACCAGCAGCCTCGAACTCGGCATCGACATGGGCGCGGTGGATCTGGTGGTGCAGGTGGAGGCTCCGCCGTCGGTGGCGAGCGGGCTGCAGCGGATCGGGCGGGCCGGGCACCAGGTCGGCGAGATCTCGCGCGGCGTGCTGTTCCCGAAGCACCGCACCGACGTCATCCACTGCGCGGTGGCCTCGCAGCGGATGACCGCGGGGCAGATCGAGGCGATCCAGATCCCGGCACACCCGCTCGACATCCTGGCTCAGCAGACCGTGGCCGCGTGCGCGCTGGAACCGATCGATGTCGACGCCTGGTTCGACATCGTGCGCGGCACCGGAAGTTACGCGGCGCTGCCCCGTTCGGCCTACGAGTCGGTGCTGGACCTGCTGGCCGGGCGGTATCCGTCGGACGAGTTCGCCGAGTTGCGGCCGCGGCTGGTGTGGGATCGGGACGCGGGCACGCTCACGGGCCGCCCCGGCGCGCAGCGGCTCGCGGTGACCTCGGGCGGCGCGATTCCGGACCGTGGTCTGTTCGCCGTCTACATGGTCGGCGAGAAGGCTTCGCGGGTCGGCGAACTCGACGAGGAGATGGTCTACGAGTCGCGCGTCGGCGACGTGTTCGCGCTCGGCGCGACGAGCTGGCGGATCGAGGAGATCACCTTCGATCGCGTGCTGGTGACGCCCGCGTTCGGGCAGCCGGGACGCCTGCCGTTCTGGCACGGCGACGGACTCGGCAGGCCTGCCGAGCTCGGCGGGGCGCTCGGCGAGTTCGTGCGTAAGGCCGGTCAGCACCCGGAGAACCTGGAGAAGCTCACCGCGGCGGCCGGTTTGGACGCGTTCGCGACCGCGAATCTGGGCACCCTGCTGGACGAGCAGAAGACCGCGGCCGGGCAGCTGCCCACCGATAAGACGCTGGTGGTCGAGCGGTTCCGGGACGAGCTCGGCGACTGGCGGCTGGTGCTGCACTCGCCGTACGGGCTGCCGGTGCACGCGCCGTGGGCGCTGGCGATCGGGGCGCGGCTGCGCGAACGGTTCGGTGTCGACGCCGCGCCGAACGCCTCCGACGACGGCATCGTGGTGCGGCTGCCGGACACCACCGACGATCCGCCGGGCGCCGAGCTGTTCGTCTTCGAACCCGACGAGATCGACGACATCGTCACCGAACAGGTCGGCGGCTCAGCGCTTTTCGCGTCCCGCTTCCGCGAGTGCGCCGCGCGGGCGCTGCTGCTGCCTCGGCGCGATCCGGGCAAGCGCGCCCCGCTGTGGCAGCAGCGGCAACGGTCGGCGCAGCTGCTCGACGTGGCGCGCAAGTTCCCCGACTTCCCGATCCTGTTGGAGACGGTGCGCGAATGTCTGCGCGACGTCTACGATCTGCCCTCGCTGCGCGATCTGCTCGGCCGGGTGGCGCGCAGGCAGCTCCGGCTCGTGGAGGTGGAGACGGCGACGCCGTCGCCGTTCGCGAACGCCCTGCTGTTCGACTACATCGGGCAGTTCATGTACGACGGGGACAGCCCGCTGGCCGAACGCCGGGCGGCGGCGCTGTCGCTCGACTCGGGGCTGCTGGCCGAGCTGCTCGGACGGGTGGAACTGCGCGAACTGCTCGACGCCTCGGTCCTCGAGCAGACCGAGCGGGAGCTGCAACGGCTCACCCCGGAACGTCAGGCCCGCGACGCCGAGGGGCTGGCCGATCTGCTGCGCCTGCTCGGTCCGCTCACCGCGGCCGAGGCCGCCGAACGCTGCGTCGAGGATCCGGCGCCGTGGTGTGCCGAGCTGGTGAAATCGCGCCGGGCCCTCGAGGTTTCGTTCGCGGGCCGGAGCTGGTGGGTCGCGGTGGAGGACGCGTCCCGGCTGCGCGACGCGCTCGGCGTTCCGCTGCCGATCGGCACGCCCTCGGCCTTCATCGAGCCGGTCGCCGATCCGCTCGGCGATCTGGTCGGCCGGTTCGCGCGCACACACGGCCCGTTCAGCACCGAGGCGGTGGCGGCCCGCTTCGGCCTCGGCACCGCCGTGGTGGCCACCGCGCTGCACCGGCTGATCACCGAGAAACGCATTGTGGAGGGCGAGTTCACGCCCGGCGCGGCGGGCTCCGAGTGGTGCGACGCGCAGGTGCTGCGCCGGCTGCGCCGCCGCTCGCTGGCCGCCGCCCGCCACGAGGTGGAGCCGGTGTCGACGGCCACCCTGGGCCGCTTCCTCCCGTCCTGGCAGCACGTCGGGTCGGGCGAGCTGCGCGGCGTCGACGGTGTCGCCGCGGTGGTGGAACAGCTTGCGGGCGTGCCGATTCCGGCCTCGGCCTGGGAGTCGCTCATTCTGCCCGCACGGGTCCGCGATTACTCCCCCGCGATGCTCGACGAGCTGATGGCCACCGGCGAGGTCATCTGGTCCGGCCACGGCTCGATCACCGCCAAGGACGGCTGGGTCGCGCTCCACCTGACCGACCAGGCCCCCTTCACCTTGTCGCCGCCCGACGACATCGAGCTGTCCGAGGTGCAGCTGCGCCTGCTCACCGCGCTCGGCGCGTCCCTCACGCCCCCGGCCGCCACCGCCGAGACCCCGAACCCGACGCCGGTGCCGCACGGCGGCGGCGCCTACTTCTTCCGGCAACTCTCCGATGCCACGGGTTTGCTCGACGACACGAAAGTGGCGGCGGCACTGTGGGAATTGGTCTGGGCCGGGCTGGTCTCCGGCGACACGTTCGCGCCCGTGCGCGCCATGCTCTCGGGTACGACGCGGACCACCACCGCCCATCGGACGCCGCGCCGGGCGCCGCGCGGCCGGGCGTATCTGCCGCGTCCGAGCATGCCGACCCGGTCCGGGCCGCCCGCGGTGGCCGGGCGGTGGTCGCTGCTGCCGGAGCGGGTGTCGGACAACACCGTCCGAGCGCACGCGACCGCGGACATGCTGCTGGAACGCTACGGCGTGCTGACCAGGGGCTCGGTGCAGAACGAGGGCGTGCCCGGCGGTTTCGCGCTGATGTATCGCGTGCTCACCGAGTTCGAGGACCGGGGGCGGTGCCGCCGTGGATATTTCGTCGACTCGCTGGGCGGCGCCCAGTTCTCGACCACCGACGTGGTGGACCGGCTGCGGTCGTTCGACACCGAGCGCGGCCGTCCCGGCGACTCCGGTCCGCAGCGCGGAAAGGCGCTCGCCTTGGCGGCGTGTGACCCGGCCAATCCGTACGGCGCCGCGCTGGCCTGGCCGAAGAGCGAGGGCGACGGCGGACACCGCCCGGGGCGCAAGGCGGGCGCGCTCGTCGTGCTCGTCGACGGCGAACTGGTGCTGTACCTGGAGCGCGGCGGCAAGACCCTGCTGACCTTCACCGAGGACCCGAACGCCCGCCAGTCCGCCGCCCAGGCCCTCGCCGGCCTGGTGCACCACCGCCGGGTCGACTCGCTCGTCATCGACCGCGTCGACGGAGAGACCGTGCACGGCAACACCTTCGCGGGCTTCCTCAGCGAGGCGGGCTTCTCCGCCACGCCCCGCGGCCTACGGCTACGGACCCGCCCGTGACCGGGTGCACCCGTGCCGCGCGCATGGCGCCTAGGCGGACACCGAACAGTCACTACGGAGGGCGGCGATATGCCCGAGGGTGACACCGTCTACCTGGCCGCGGCGCGCCTGCGTGCGGCACTGGCCGGTAAAACGTTGACCGCCAGCGACTTCCGCGTCCCCCGGTACGCGACCGTCGATCTGCGCGACCAGGTGGTGGAGAGCGTCGGCAGCTACGGCAAGCACCTGTTCATCCGGACCCCCACGGTCAGCATCCACACCCATCTCAAGATGGAGGGCACCTGGCGGGTCTTCCACTGCGGACAGCGCTGGACCAAGCCGCGGGTGACGGCCCGCCTGGTGCTGCGCACGGACGAGGTCGAGGCCGTGGGGTTCTCGCTCGGCAAGGTGGAGGTGCTGCGGGTCGCCGACGAGCACACGGTGATCGATCACCTCGGCCCCGACCTGCTCGGCCCGGATTGGGATGTGGCCGAGGCGGTTCGGCGGTTGGAGCGGTACCCGGACCAGCCGATCGGGGTGGCATTGCTGGATCAGCGGAACCTGGCCGGCATCGGCAATATCTACCGCAGCGAGATCTGCTTCCTGCGCCGCGTCCACCCGGCGACACCCGTCGGGCAGGTGCCCGATCTGCTCGCGCTGGTGCACGAGGCCCACCGGGTGATGCTGGAGGCGGTACGGAAACCGCCGCGGCGCGAACTGGTCTACGGCCGCACCCGCCGCTCCTGCCAGCGCTGCGGCACGCCCATCGCGTCGCGGCTGCTCGGCGACCCCGCGCCCACGTCCGACCGGATCGCCTATCGCGAACGCGGCATCTACTTCTGCCCGCGCTGCCAGCCGAGCCCCGACGCCTGAAACCTCGGCCGGTGGAACGGACCAAACCTCGCGGCCGTCCGCACCGAATAACTGTGCGGGGCGCCGACGGCACGGCGCGCCGATCCACTATCACCCCCGCCCCACTGTAATTTGCCACTCAGTTGCTAATGATCGGCGCGCGCGGCACGACTACCTCCGTGACAGTCACGACACAGCACAGGGAGCAGCATGACGACGGTATCGAGACCGGGCAGACGGCTGCTCCTCGCGATCGCCGGCCGCCTCTTGCTCGCCGCGCTGGCCACCCTGGCCACCGTGGTCTTCAGTTACCTTCTGCTGCATCCCGATTCGCACGCCGACACACCGCGCGCGCCACACCCGCCGATCTCCACGATCTCGCCGCGCCCTTGACGGAGCGGTCCGCGCGGACATAACTTTCAAGTTGTAAGTTATGAGGAGCGCGGCATGGACGATCCACGGCAGTACGTGGTCATCGGCGGCGGACTGGCCGGCCTCGCGGCCGCGGTCTGGCTCGCCGAGGCGGGTAAGAAGGTCATTCTGCTGGAGCGTCGCGGCCGGCTCGGCGGCCGCACGCACGCGATGAAGGTCGACGCGGTCGACGACGTCCCCGACAACGGCCAGCACGTGATTGCCAGCGGCTACCGTCATCTGTTCCGCTACCTCACCAGCGTCGGCACCAGGCAGTACGTCGCCTTTCCGCACCATGCCACGCTGCGCTGGCCCGACGGCCGCAGCGTCACCATGCACACGAAGGGCCTCGGCGCGCTGCGCACCCTGTCCGGCGCGCACCCCGACGCGTCGTTGGTCGAGCGGGCCCGCGCGACCGTCGCCACCCTGCGGCTCGGCTGGCAATGCCTGCGCCAACCGGCCGACCTGCCCGACCTGACCACCGAACAGTGGTTCGACCGGGTCGGCATGCCCGCGAAAGCCCGTGAGGCCCTGTGGGATTGGCTGGCACTGGGCGTGGCGGCCGAGCCGGTGCAGCGGGAGTCGGCGAAGGTGCTCGCCGATGTGATGGCCACCGGCATCCGCCTCGGTATCGCGGACCGGCGGCCCGCCACCATCGGCTACCCCACCACCGATCTGGACACCCTTTTCGTCACCGGCGCGCTGAAGGTCTTCGCGCGGCACGGGGTCGAGGTGCGCCATCGCGCGGTGGCCCGCCGGATCGATATTCGCGACGGCCGCGTCACCGGCGTGACGCTGGCCGACGGCACCACCGTGCCCGCCGACGCGGTGGTGTGCGCCGTCCCCAACTCCAACATCGACGGCTTGCTCGACGACCTGCCCGAACACGCCGAAATCTACTCCGCCGCAGACAAATTGGGCTACACCCCGATCGTCAGCACCAATCTGTACCTGGACCGCCCGCTCGGCACCGCCGCCGAGTTCGAGGCCTTGATCGGCGGCGGCGGCGTGATCGATGAGGTCTTCGACCGCCAGCGGATGACCGGCCGCGCGACCGACCGGGCCTGGCTGTACTGCCTGACCACCAGCGGCGCCTACGAGCAGATCCACAAGTCCACCGAGGAGATCGTGGCGGAGCAACTGGCGCTGCTGCGCCGCTACTATCCCGCCGCCGAGGACGCGAAAGTCGTTCAGGGCCATGTCGTTCGGATGCCGAAGGCAACGTTCTCACAAGTGGTCGGCACGCACGCGCTGCGCCCCGCCCAGCGCACCTCGGTGCCGACCCTGGTGCTCGCGGGCGACTGGACCGCCACCGACTGGTCGGCGACCATGGAGAGCGCGGTACAGAGCGCCGCGAAGGCGGTCGATCTGCTGCTTGCGCTACCGTCGGTGCGGTGAGCACGGAACGCGCCACGTCCGGGCATGCCGCCCAGCCCTCGAACACACCGCCCGCGCCGAAGCGCCGGATGTCGGCCGCCGACCGGCGTGAACAGCTGCTCGACGTCGCCCGCGACATCGTGGCCGCCGACGGCTTCGGCGCGGTCACCATCGATCGGGTGGCGCGCGAGTCGCAGGTCGCCCGCGCCCTGGTGTATCAGCAGTTCACCGACCTGTCCGGCCTGATGACCGCGCTGCTGGACCGCGAGTCGGCCATCGCGCTGGCCGGGGTCGGCAGCGTGGACTGGTCCGACACCGTCGAGGTCGACCAGGTCGGTCGCGGCATCCTCGCCTACCTGCACGCCGCCCCGACCAGCTGGCGGATCATCCTCAGCCCGCCGGACGGCGGCCCGCCCGATCTGCGCGGCCGGCTCGAGGCAGGCCGGGCCTACGCGCGGGCGATCGGCGCGCGGCACCTGTCCCGCTACACCGGCGTCACCGTCGATCCCGACGGTCCGACCGAGCGCATCCTGCTCGCCGCGATGGAAGAGCTGGCCAGGCTGCACCTCGCCGATCCGGACCGGTACCCGGACGAACTGGTGCTGCGCTACCTGCGCGCGCTCGTCGGCTGGGCGACAAGACTCGAGGCGCCCCGCTGACCTGCGGTGACGGCCCGCTTCACGAAAATCTCACGGACAGTTCGGTTTTCTGCTCTCCAGGCGCGGATCACGCGTCGTGAGAGAGAGGAATATCCATGAAGATCAGCACCCTGCTCGCCGCCGTCGCGCTCTCGGCGGGCCTCGTCGCCGGAGGGTCGGCGGTGGCCAATGCGGAGACGATCTACGTCGGCACCTACGGCACGGAGGCGGCCTGCCGGGCCGACGGTTCGGACGCGCCCGCGCACCCGGACTGGAAGTGGTGGGAGTGCCAGCAGACCCCGACCGGTGAGTGGGATCTGTACTACTCCACCAACTGATCGCGGGGCTTGGTGGTCCGGAGGGGGTCGGACCACCAACACGCCCGCACCGGCCCAAGGTCTGAAATGCCCTATTCTCTGAGCGTGCGTGTGCTGGTGGTGGAGGACGACGAGGGTCTCGGCAGACAAGTCGCCGCCGGGCTGCGCTCGGCGGGTTTCGCCGTCGACCTCGCGCATCATCTCGCGGACGCCGACCTGAAGATCGCCGTCAACACCTACGACGTACTCGTCGTCGACCGCGGCCTGCCCGACGGCGACGGCCTGCACCTGGTCGCCACGCAGCGCGCCGCGGGCCGGCGGGTGCCGGTCCTCATGCTCACCGCCCGCGACGGATTGGCCGACCGCATAGCGGGTTTCGAGCACGGCGCCGACGATTACCTGGTCAAGCCGTTCGCGCTGCCCGAGCTCGCGGCCAGGGTGCGCGCGCTGAGCCGCCGCCGCGAACACCCCGCCCCCGCCCGACTCCGGCTCGGCGACATCGACATCGACCTGCCGCGCCGGCGGGTCCAGCGCGCGGGCATCCTGCGCTCGCTGACGCCCAAGGAGTTCGCCGTGCTCGAGCTGCTCGCCACCCGTGCGGGCGGCGTGGTCTCCCGCAGCGAGCTCATCGAGTGCTGCTGGGACGAGATGGCCGAGCCCGCCTCCAACGTGGTCGACGCCGTCATCGCCCAGCTGCGGCGCAAACTCGGGCCGCCACAGGTGATCGAGACCGTGCGCGGCGCGGGCTTCATGATCGGGAGCGCCCCATCGGCGCCCTGACCCCCGCGGACTCGGGTGGTCGCGCCGACGCCCAACCCGCCGTCGCCAGACTGCGCCGCACCCGCTGGCTGCTGACCGCGCTCATCACCGTGATCACCGCGACCTGCCTGATCATCCTCGGCGTCCTCGCGGCGGCCATCGACGCGCGCTCGCGCCACAATGCCGTCGACGACGCGCTGGACCGGGTGGTGACCGGCTTGTGGCGCAGCATCGATTTCAACCCGGACGAGCAGGCCATCGACCTCGGCCTGGTCGAACGGGACGACCTGGCCAACGGCGAGACCGCGGTCATGATCGTCACCAACGACGACAACGGCCACTGGCGCGAGATCTACGGGCACCTGCGCTCCTGGCTGCCGCCGACCAACGGCGCGGAGGCGCTGGCCGACGACGCGGTGCGCGCGGGCGGAATCGTCTTCCGGGACGGCCACGACAGCGCCGGCCGGCCGGTGCGGCTCGCGGCGACGCCGATCTTCTGGGAGGACACCGACACCCAGGCGGTCGTGCTCGCGGGCACGAATCCGGGGCTGATGGATCGTGATCGAGCGCTGCTGCTGTGGGCGCTCATCGTCGGCGGGCTCACCCTGGTCGCGCTGTCCGGCCTTGCCGCGCACGCGCTGTCGGGTCGCAGCATGCGTCAGGCCCTCGCGCTGGTGGCGGAGCAAGAACGCTTCCTCGGCGACGCCGCGCACGAATTACGCACGCCGCTCACCACTTTGGGCCTGGTCACCGCGCCGCGACGGCGCAGCCCGCAGGAGGTCGAGCGGGCGCTCGCCGACGCGGGCGAGCTCGGCGCCAAGATGGAGCGGATCGTCGCGGGCCTGCTCGCGCGGGCCAGGATGCAGGCGGGCGTGACGACGATGGAGCGCGTGCAGCTGCTGCTCGATCAGCTCACCGAGTCGGTCATCGAGGAGTTCACGGCGAATATCGTGGTGCAGAGCAGTCCCACGGTCGTGATCGGCGATCCGAACCTGCTGAGCCTCGCGGTGCGCAACCTGATCGAGAACGCGCTCACGCACGGCACGATCAACCCCGCCGCGCCGGTGGAGGTGCACGTGGCGGACGGCCGGGTGAGCGTGCGCGACCACGGCGCGGGGTTGCAGCCGCAGCTGTCGAGCAATCCGTTCGCACGCGGCGTCACCGGTGGGCGCGGGAGCGGCATCGGCCTCGCGCTGGTCGCGTGGATCGCCGAATTGCACGGCGGCACAGCCACGATGGAGCCCGCGCCGGGCGGCGGCGCCATCGCGACCATCGCGCTGCCGCCGCCGACGCACGGTCTCTCCTGAACCGGCGTGACGGATCCGCCTACGGCACTTGCTTATCGGTTACGCCGTCGGCCGGAACCGGCTCCAGGATCTCCGGCCGGGGCTCCGGGGCCGCGATGCGCAGCGCGTCGGCGGAGTCGTCGTCGGGCTGGGTCTGCGACCTGATCTCCGCCTCGACCCGCGCGCGGTAAGTCCTTATCTCCCGGTCGATCTCGGCTTCGTCCCAGCCGAGGGTCGGCGCGACCAGGCGCGCCACCTCCTCGGCGCAGTCGGCCCCGCGGTCGGGGTACTCGATGGAGATGCGGGTCCGGCGCGCCAGGATGTCGTCCAGGTGCAGCGCGCCCTCGGCCGCGGCCGCGTACACCGCCTCGACCCGCAGGTACGACGGCGCGGCGGTAATGGGTTGCAGCAGTTCGGGTTTGCCCTCCGCCGTGGCCATCACCTCATCGATCAGCGAGCCGTATCGGTCGAGCAGGTGCTTGATCCGGTACGGGTGCACGCCGTACTCGTCGGCCAGCTGCACCGTCTGGTTGACCAGCGCGAAGTAGCCGTCGGCGCCGAGCAGCGGCACCTTCTCGGTGATCGACGGCGAGACGCGGGCCGGAATGTCCTGTGCCGCTTCGTCTACGGCGTCGTAGGCCATCACCCGGTAGGTGGTGTACTTGCCGCCCGCGATGCTGACCAGGCCCGGCGCGACTCGCGCGACGGCGTGCTCCCGGGACAGCTTCGAGGTCTCGTCGCTCTCGCCCGCGAGCAAGGGGCGCAGGCCCGCGTAGACGCCGTCGATGTCGGCATGGGTGAGCGGGGTGACCAGCACGTCGTTGACGCGGTCGAGTAGGTAGTCTATGTCGGCCTTAGTGGCCGCCGGGTGCGCGAGGTCGAGATTCCAGTCGGTGTCGGTGGTGCCGATGATCCAGTGCGTGCCCCACGGGATGACGAAGAGCACCGAGGTCGGGGTGCGCAGGATGATCGCGGCGTCGCTGACGATGCGGTCGCGGGGCACCACGATGTGCACGCCCTTCGAGGCGCGGACGTGGAAGCGGCCGCGGTTGTGCGCCAGCGCCTGCACCTCGTCGGTCCACACGCCGGTCGAGTTGATCACCACGTGCGCGCGGATCTCGGCGGTGCGCCCGTCCTCGCTGTCGCGCACCCGCACGCCCACCACCCGGTCCGCCTCGCGCAGGAAGCCGACCACCTGGGTCGAGGTGCGGATCACCGCGCCGTAGTGCGCGGCGGTGCGGGCCACGGTCATGGTGTGGCGGGCGTCGTCGACGACCGTGTCGTAGTAGCTGACGCCGCCGATCAGCGCGCTGCGCTTGAGGCCGGGGGCCAGCCGCAGCGCGCCCATGCGCGTCAGGTGCCGTTGTCCCGGAACGGATTTCGCGCCGCCCATGGTGTCGTAGAGGACGAGCCCCGCCGCGACATACGGGCGCTCCCAGGCGCGATGGGTGAGCGGGTAGAGGAAGCGCAGCGGCTTCACCAAGTGCGGCGCGAGCACGGACAGCGCGAGTTCGCGCTCCCGCAGCGCCTCGCGAACCAGGCCGAACTCCAGCTGCTCCAGGTAGCGCAGGCCGCCGTGGAACATCTTCGACGAGCGGCTCGACGTGCCCGAGGCGAGATCGCGCGCCTCGACCAACGCTACCTTCAGCCCCCGGGTCGCCGCGTCGAGCGCGATCCCGGCGCCGACCACGCCGCCGCCGATGACGACCACATCGAAGTGGTCCTTGCCGAAGCGCTCCCAGGCCGTCGCGCGCTGCTCCGGACCGAGGAACTGAAATTCCGGTTTCTTGGTCATGCTCGACTCCTCCAGCCGCGTGTCGACGACGTAGTGGTCTTGCTCGGGCATTCGATCGAGCTGCTCTCGCTACAGGCTATGCCAGCCGCCGCGGATCTCGTCGACCACGCCCTCACCCGTGTCGTCCAGCATTACCCGTCGGTAACCGACCCTAATCCAGCGGCGCGCGGACGGCGAGGCGATCGGCCGTTGCGGCGGCGGAGAACCCGCGCCGTCGCAATCAGGCCCGGCGCGCTCGGTGTTTAGTAACCTGCACGAATGCGTCGCTATGTGGCCGCCATCGACCAGGGCACGACCTCGAGTCGCTGCATCGTCTTCGATCGGCGGGGGCGCGTCGTCGGCGTGGCCCAGCGCGAGCACGAGCAGATCTTCCCCCGCCGGGGCTGGGTCGAGCACGACGCCGAAACCATCTGGCGCAACACCGAATCGGTGCTCGGCGAGGTGCTGGAGCAGAACGAGCTGAGCGGCGACGACATCGCGGCGGTCGGCGTCACCAATCAGCGCGAGACCACGGTGGTGTGGGATCGCGACAGCGGCGAGCCGATCCATCACGCCATCGTGTGGCAGGACACCCGCACCGACCGGCTTACTACCGAGCTCGGCGGCGATATCGGGCCGACCCGCTTCCAGGAGCGCACCGGGTTGCCGCTGTCCACCTACTTCGCCGGGCCGAAGCTGCGCTGGCTCCTGGACAATGTCGACGGCGCCCGCAAGCGCGCCGAGGCGGGCGAGCTGTGTTTCGGCACCATGGACAGCTGGGTGCTGTGGAATCTGACCGGCGAGCACATCACCGACGTGACCAACGCGTCGCGCACCATGCTGATGGATCTGAATACCCGGCAATGGGATTCGGAACTGTGCGCGGAGTTCGGGGTGCCGGAGTCGATGCTGCCGCGGATTCGCAGCTCCTCGGAGGTGTACGCCGAGATCTCCGGCGGTCCACTGCAAGGCATTCCGGTCGCGGGCATCCTCGGCGACCAGCAGGCCGCCACCTTCGGGCAGGCCTGCCTGTCCCCCGGAGACGCCAAGAATACTTACGGCACCGGCAATTTCATGCTGCTCAACACCGGGACCACGCCGGTGGTGAGCAAGCACGGGCTGCTGACCACCGTCTGCTATCAGCTCGGCGACGAGCCCGCCGTGTACGCCCTCGAGGGTTCCATCGCGGTCACCGGGTCGCTGGTGCAGTGGTTCCGGGACAACCTCGAGCTCATCTCCTCGGCGGAAGAGATCGAACCGCTGGCGAGCAGCGTCGAGGACAACGGCGGCGCCTACATCGTGCCCGCGTTCTCCGGATTGTTCGCGCCCCGATGGCGACCGGACGCGCGTGGCGTGATCGCCGGGCTCACCCGGTACGTGAAGAAGGCGCACCTGGCGCGGGCGGTGCTGGAGTCCACCGCTTTTCAGACACGCGAGGTGGTCGACGCCATGCGCGCCGACGCCGAATCCGAGCAGCTCGATCTGGAGCTCACCACGCTGAAGGTGGACGGCGGCATGGTGGGCAACGACCTGCTCATGCAGTTCCAGGCCGACATCCTCGACGTGCCGGTGGTGCGCCCGGTGGTCAACGAGACCACCGCGCTCGGCGCCGCGTACGCGGCCGGGCTCGCGGTGGACTACTGGTCGGGCACCGACGAGATCCGGGAGAACTGGACCGCCGACAAGACGTGGGAGCCGACCATGTCCGCCGAGGATCGGGACGAGCACCTGAAGGCCTGGAACAAGGCCGTGGAACGCACGTACAACTGGGCGGACTGACCTCGACCCGGGCCGGCGGCGGATACGTGTGGACGATCACGAACTACATACAGCCTGGCGTCACCAACGGCTGAGCCCCGGGGACGGCGGGTCCGGTCGCGTTACCCGGCCGCGCCCGCCAACCGGTCCACCGCCGTGGCCAGGGTGGCGGCGTCGGATGTGGTGAAGCACAGGCGCATCGAGTTCTCGTAGCCGCCGTCGACGGCGAACGCCGAGCCCGGCACGTAGGCGACGCCGGCCGCCAGCGCACGCGGTAGGAGCAGGTCGGTGTCGGTGCCGTCGGTGAAGTCGGCCCAGACGAACATGCCGCCGGTGGCGTCGGTACAGCGCAGCCGGTCGCCGAAGGTGGTGCGCAGGGCGTGCACCAGGGCCTTGGCGCGCTCGCCGTACGCGTTCCGGACGGTGTCGACGTGACCGTTCAGCCAGGTCTCGTCGGCGAGCAGCTCGGTCGCGATCTGCTGGGTGAACGCCGAACCACACAGGTCCGCACCCTGTTTCAGCAACTCGACGGCGCGGCAGACCGGATCGGGCGCGACCATCCAGCCGACCCGCAGCGTCGGCGAGATGATCTTCGAGGCGCTGGAGAGCCGAATCACGTTGGGCGCGTAGGTCGCCACCGGCGCCGGGGCCGGGCGGTCGAACCAGAGTTCGCCGTACGGATCGTCCTCGATCACCCAGAACCCATATGCCGCAGCGAGTTCGGCGAGCTCTCTGCGGCGTGCCGCGCTCTGCGTCACGCCGCCCGGGTTGTGAAAGTTGCTCACCGTGTGCACGAAGGCGGGCCGCTCGCCGCGCGCCAGCAGCTCCTTCAGCACGTCGACGCGCATGCCCTCGGCGTCGAGCGGAACGGCCACGATGCGCGCGCCCGCCGCCCGAAAGACCTGCAGCGCACCGACATACGCCGGATCCTCCACCACGACGAGCGCGCCGGGGTCCAGCAGCACCTCGGCGAGCAATGACAGCGCCTGCTGCGAGCCGTGCGTCACGAACACCTCGGCGACCTCGACCGTCCGCCCCAGCCGCGCCGACTCGCGTTCGGCGAGCACCGCGCGCAGCGGCGCCCAGCCCGGCGACTCGGTGTACTGCAGCACACCGGCCCGGCGCAGCGCGTTGTCGGCCGCCACCGCCAGCCGCTCGCGCGGCATCAGCTCGGCATCCGGCAGCCCGCCGGCCAGACTGATCACCTCGGCCCGGGCGGTGAGTTTCAGCAGGTCACGAATCGCCGAGCTGCGCAGGGCTGCGAGTTTGCCCGCGAGCGGCGGAAGAGGCGCCGTCATATTCTCACTGTTCCACAGGCCAACCAGAATATGAAACGATTATCTCAATATTTGAGATCACTCGCGCTTCTCGATCGAGTACAGCAGGTTCTTGCCGTCGCGCACCACCGTGGTGATGATCTGGGGGTAGAGCCGCTCGGTGCCGTCGGGGCGGAACTCGCGCAGGTCGACCGCGTAGGTCCCCGGCGACATCTCGGAGATCCGCAGGCAGTGCGTGGTGCCCCTGGGCACCTCCTCGTCGATGCCCTTCTGGATGATCTCCGCGGTGGACACGTTGAACGTGTCGTCGGCGACGAACTTTCGCGCGCGCTCGCCGCTGCGCTCCACATAGAAGGCGTACTGGAAGCCGAGGATCGCGCCGGGTCCGCTCGCGGTGTCGCCGTTGCCGTTGCCGATGGTCACCTTGCCGCTCTTGGTGGTCGGGCAGTTCTGCGCTGTACTGGTGGCCGCGGCGGGCGGGGACGCGTTGTCGTCGCCGGTGTTCCTGGATACGAGGATCACGGTCACCGTAAGACCGACCAGGATGACGACCGCGAGGATGCCCGCGAGCACATTGCGGCCGGTGTGCGAGCCGGACCGCCGGGGCGGAGTGGGCGTTGCGGCCGGCGTCGACGGGGCTAGTCGCTGTGCGATCGGGTCGTCGGCCCAGGACAGGCTCGGCGAGGTCAGCGGAGGCGGCTTCGGCACACTGCCGGTATCGGTGGGGCGGGTCCACCAGGAGTCCTTGTCCGCGTCGCCGGACGAGCGCGCGGCCTCCAGCCGATCGGGCGGAATCCGGGGCGGAACGGGCGGCGTCGCGGGCCGCGGGTCGGGGGTGGACGACGAGTCGGGTGCGCGATACTGCGGGATGGGCGGGGACGTCGTCCCCGAGTCCGCGGCGGGCCGCCACACCAGCTCGGGATGGTCGCCCGTCTGCTCGGGCACCTGCCAGCGAGGTCCGGTATTCCCCGTCGGCGGGCCGAATTCGGCGACGGGCGGACCGAATTCCGAAATGGGAGGCCCGAATTCAGAGACAGGCGGGCCGAATTCACCCACCGGGGGGCCGAAATCCGACGCGGACTGGTCGTCGGATTCCTTCTCCCTCGGATCACCCTCGGAGGTCACACCCAATCCTTTCCCCAAGACACGCGTATGGGGCGGTCGCGAACGACCGCCCCACCCGTCGAATCAGCCCCAGTAGTCTCAGTACTGGAGTGAACCACCCCACTGGGTGGTGACACCACCCACGTCGACCGTCTGCGGGGCGAGATCGCCCGGCTGCAATGGCAGTTTAACCTGCGCGGCCGCTTCGAGGGCTGCTGCGCCGCCAGGCTGCTCCTTGATCCAGTCCTCGACGGCCGCCTTGGCCAGGTTGGCCTGGGTGGTGTCGAACACGGAGATGGTCTTGTTGTCGGCGAGACCGACACCGCCGGTGTAGGTAGTGACCTTCACCGTGTTGGCGTCCACGTACTCGACCGAGACACCGGCCTCACCCGCGCCGGCCGGGGTGCGGTAGCCGATGGTGCCGACGTAACCCGACTCGTTGTTGAAGTGGTGGGTGTTGGCCACGTACCCGGGCAGCAGCGTGCCGCCGTCGATGTTCGCGCCGACCTCCTGGTGCGGACCCGTCATCTCGACGACCGGGGCGGGCGGAGCCGCCTGCAGCTGCGGGGACTGCCAGCGCGGCTGCTGCGGCTGGACCAGGGTCTGCGGCTGCTGCGCCTGCGCGTTCTGGTCGCCGGGAGTGCTCGGTGCGGTCTGCGTGCCCGGCGAGCTCGGCTGCTGCGGGGTGGTCGCGCCGGGCTGGGCCGGCTTCTGGTCACCCGGCTGCGTCTCCGGCACCACCGCGGGCTGCGGCTGATCCGACTGACCCGGCACCGGCAGCGGCGCGACGCGCGGGGTGGTGACACCCGGCTGCGTCGGCTGGGCCAGCTTCGGATCCTTGTTCGGATTCGGGTTCGGCATCACCTGATTGGGGTCGGGCGTGGTGACGCCCGGCTGGCTCGGCGACGGCGCGACGGTGGGCGGCTTGTTCGGATCCTGCTTGTTCGGATCCGGCTTCGTGGTGTCCGGACTCGGCGGCGCCTCGTTCACGCCCGGCTGCGCCGGAGCGGGGCTCGGCGGCGCGGTAGTGGGCGGAATGCTCGGATCGTTCGGAGCCGCCCCCGCCGGTGCCGCCAAGAGAGAGGCCACGGCGGCCGCTGCGGCCAGTGGCAACGAGGTGCTCGCCATCGCTCGCTGCGCCCGACTCGGCTTACGATGTTTCACTTTTCGTTTCCCTTTCCCGGGTGTGACCTGGGTTCGGTCGCACTCAGTTGTCTCTGCCGAGACGCCCGGTCGCCGAACGACGCGAAGGTCGTTCGACGTTTCGACTGGGAAAAGAGCCATCCCCCCGAACACCGAACCACGCGACCGCCCGCCGATCGCATCTCTGCGGGAAGTGAACCATATGTAGGCCTGATGAGCAATGTGAATCAGAACTTCTGGCAGCGCGAACCCCGCTGGACCGCAAGACATTCAGTCCAGGTCGTCGTGGCGCATGAGCTGACGTGCCGCTTCGGTCACCGAACCGGTCAGCGAGGGGTACACCGAGAAGGTCTGTGCCAGATCGTTGACGGTCAGGTTGTTCTGCACCGCGAGCGCGATCGGCAGGATGAGCTCCGAGGCGATCGGCGCCACCACGACGCCGCCGATGACCACGCCGGTGGCCGGCCGGCAGAAGATCTTCACGAAACCCCTGCGCAGACCCGACATCTTGGCCCGCGGGTTGGTGTTCAGCGGGAGCATCACCGTGCGGGCCGGCGTCTCGCCGTTGTCGATTGCGGTCTGGCTCACACCGACCGTGGCGATCTCCGGGCGGGTGAACACCGCCGACGCCACCGTCTTCAACCGGATCGGGCTGACGCCCTCGCCGAGCGCGTGGTACATCGCGATGCGGCCCTGCATGGCGGCCACCGAGGCGAGGGGCAGCAGGCCGGTGCAGTCGCCCGCCGCGTAGATGCCGGGCACGGAGGTCCGCGAGACCCGGTCGACCCGCAGGTAACCACCGCGGTCGAGTTCGATGCCGACCCGGTCCAGGCCGAGCCCCTCGGTGTTGGGCGTGGAGCCGACGGTCATCAGCGCGTGCGACCCCGCGACGGTCCGGCCGTCGGACAGCTTGACCACGACCCCGTCGGCCGTGCGCTCCACCGCGTCGGCGCGCGCGTGCTTCACCAGTTCGACGCCGCGCTCGGCGAGCGCGTCCTCGAGCACCAGGGCGGCGTCGGCGTCCTCGCCGGGCAGCACCCGGTCCCGGCTGGAGACCAGCCGCACCCGCACGCCCATCTCGGTGTAGGCGGAGACGAACTCCGCGCCGGTGACGCCGGAGCCGACCACCACCAGGGTCTCCGGCAGCTCCTCCAGGTCATAGAGCTGGCGCCAGTTCAGGATTCGCTCACCGTCGGGTTCGGCGCCGGGCAACACGCGCGGGCTCGCCCCCGTGGCGATCAACACAACCTCGGCCTCGATGGTCATCTCGGAGCCGTCGGCCAGCTCGGCGTGCACCTGGTGCGCGGCGAGGCCGGTGGACTTGTCGGTCAGCTGCGCGCGACCGGCCAGCACGGTCACGCCGACGGTCTGCAGCTTGGACCTGATATCGGAGGACTGCGCCAGCGCGAGCGCCTTGACGCGGCCGTTCACCTCGGCCAGCTGCACCTTCGCCTGGTTCGGGTCGAGGGTGATACCGAGATCGCGGGCGCGGCGCAGGTCGGTGCGCACGCCGGTGGAGGCGATGAAGGTCTTCGACGGGACACAGTCCCAGAGGACACAGGCCCCGCCGATGCCGTCGCTATCGATCAGCGTCACCGACGCACCGTGCTGGGCCGCCACCAGCGCCGCCTCGTAGCCGGCCGGTCCGCCACCGATGATCGCTATGCGGGTCATTGATACCTCCGCTCCTGGTTGCGCACCGGGATCTCCGGTACCTGTCAACGTTATCGGGCGAGGCCCACCCGTCGCCCGACCACCACCCCCCACAGGTCCAGACAGCCGCCGCGCCCGGAACGCGCCGCAGGAATACCGCATCTGGCCGGGATGGAGTCGATCCTCGGAGGTTATTGGCTACCCTTCTCTGGTGCCGATTTACGCCGCCTACGGGTCCAACATGGACTCAACCCAGATGCTCGAGCGCTGCCCGCACTCGCCCATGTCCGGAACGGGCTGGTTGGAGGGCTGGCGGCTCACCTTCGCTGGTGACGACATCGGCTGGGAGGGGCCCTTGGCGACGGTGGTCGAGGAGCCCGGCTCCCGAGTCTTCGTCGTCCTCTACGACGTGTCGCCCGAGGACGAGCAGCGCCTCGATCGCTGGGAGGGCTCGGACTTTGGCATCCACAAGAAGATCCGGCTACGCGTCACCCGCAGCGAGAGCGGCGCCGAGCCGACCCTGGCCTGGCTGTATGTGCTCGACGCGTACGAGGGCGGGCTGCCGTCGGCCCGCTACATCGGCGTCATCGCCGACGCGGCCGAAAAGGCCGGGGCGCCCGCGGATTACGTGCACTCCCTGCGCACCCGCAACAGTCGCAACGTGGGGCCCGGCAACTTCGGCTGACAGACGAACGACGTGGCCGACCCCGAGGGGCCGACCACGTCGTTGGAGATCGATCTGCGGCTCGCGTTAAGCGTTCAGCACGATATTGGTCAGCACCCGCACGCCGACCGAGAGCGCCCGCTCATCGATGTCGAAGGTCGGCTGGTGCAGGTCCAGCTGCTCGCCGTGCCCGGACCAGACGCCGAGACGCGCCATCGCGCCGGGCACCTCCTCCAGATACCACGAGAAGTCCTCGCCGCCACCGGATTGCATGGTGTCGGCCAGCGCGTCCGGGCCGAGCCTGCGGATCGCGTCCTCGAACATCCGGGTGGACTGCTCGTCGTTGACCACCGGCGGCACGCCGCGGCGATAGTTCAGCTGGTATCGCACGCCGGTCGGGGCGAGCAGGCCGTCGACGATCTCGCGCACCATCGGCTCGAGCAGCGACCAGGTCGCGTGATCGCCGGTGCGGACGGTGCCGGTGAGCATGCCGGTCTGCGGAATCGCGTTGGGCGCCTTGCCGGCACTGACCGCACCCCACACCATGACCGTGCTGGTGCGCGGATCGATGCGGCGGCTGAGCAGGCCCGGCAGGCCGGTGATCACCGTGCCGATGGCGTAGACCAGATCGCTCGTGAGGTGCGGGCGCGAGGTGTGCCCGCCCGGCGAGTCGAGCACCAGCTCGACGGTGTCGGCGGCCGAGGTGATCGCGCCGACGCGGATGCCGACCCGGCCCACCTCCAGGCGCGGATCGCAGTGCAGCGCGAAGATCCGCTCCACACCCTCCATCGCGCCGGTGGCGACCACGTCGATCGCGCCGCCCGGCATGACCTCCTCGGCCGGCTGGAACACCAGTCGCACGCCGACCGGCAACTCGGGCACCTCGGCCAGCGCGAGCGCGGTGCCGAGCAGGATCGTGGTGTGCGCGTCGTGCCCGCAGGCGTGCGAGACGCCGGGCACGGTCGAGGCGAAGCTGAGGCCGGTGAACTCCTGCAGCGGCAGCGCGTCCATGTCGGCCCGCAGGCCGATGCGCGGGCCCTCGGGGCCGATGTCACAGATCATGCCGGTGCCGCCGGGCAGCGGCCGCGGCGTCAGGCCGGCCTTGATCAGCCAGGAGGAGACGAATTCGGTGGTGGCGAACTCGGTTCGGGACAGTTCGGGGTTGGCGTGGATGTGCCGACGCCACTGCACGAGGTCCGACGCGTGCTCCGACAGCCAGCCCTCTACTGATCCCAAACCTGTTCCTACGGTGTTCGGCAATACGATGTTCGCCGGGCTGTCTGCGAGGGCGCACGCCCCCGTATCGGTCCCAGTCGCCCGTTCCGCCGAACGGCCGGTAGTGCTCACCGAGATTCCTCCTGTCGTTGAACGAGCCGTTGCAACAACCTGTCCCTGTTGTCTTCATCGCCGGCAGCCGTGATCGCGGTACGCGCGAGTGCGAGCGCACCATCGACCACCGCGCGATCCGCCGAAGCGTTGACGCTCGCCGCGGCGAAACCCGGCTGATGCGTCACCGCGCCACCGGCATCGATGCCGATGACCGGGTGGATGCCCGGGATGACGTTGGTGACGTTGCCCATGTCCGTGCTCCCGAGCGGCCGCTGTGCCTCGAGCTCGGGTGCGATCGGCACTCGCCCCAAACCGGTTATCTGCTCGCGGTAGGCAAACAGTAACGCCGGATCGGGTGTCAGCTCGGTATATGTCGGCGCGACAGTCCGGATTTCGTGGGTGCAGCCGGTCGCAAGGGCGCCGGCCTCGAAACACGCCGACGCTCGTCGCATCAGATCGTCGAGGGAGGCGGAGTCGACTGCGCGTAGGTAATACAGCAGTTCCGCACGTCCGGGCACGATGTTGGGGGCTACGCCACCATCGCCGACTATACCGTGCAGTTGCTGACCGGGCTGGAGATGCTGCCTCAGCAATCCCAGAGCTACCTGAGTGACGGTGACCGCGTCGCCGGCGTTGCGGCCCAGTTCCGGTGCTGCGCTGGCGTGCGCCTCGCGGCCGTGGAACTCGATGGCCAGATCGGCCATCGCCAGCGAACGCGCGCCGACGATGTCGAGCGGGCCAGGGTGCACCATCATCGCCATCGCCACGTCGTCGAAGACGCCGTGCTCGAGCATCAGCACCTTGCCGCCGCCGCTCTCCTCGGCGGGCGTGCCGAGCACGAGCACGGTCAGCCCGAGCGCGTCGGCGACCTCGGCCAGGCCCAGCGCCGCGCCGACCGCTGACGCGGCAATGATGTTGTGCCCGCAGGCATGTCCCATACCGGGCAGCGCGTCGTACTCCGCGCAGATACCCACGGTCAGCGGGCCGCTGCCGAAGCTCGCGCGAAACGCGGTCGGCAGCTCGGCGACGCCGGTGGTGACCTCGAAGCCGCGCTCGGCGAGCGGCGCGATGGCCTTGGCGACGCTTCTGGTCTCCTCGAACGCGAGCTCCGGCTCGGCGTGGATGGAGTGCGAGAGGTCGATCAGCTCGTCGACCGCGGCCTTGATCGCCGCGTCCGACTGCTGCATGGCATCGGCGCGCGTGACGTCGTAGTCGCTGCGCGATTCCTGGTGCCCGCTGCGCGGTGGTGGCATGGAACACAGTCTTGCACTCGGCCGCAAACCGAGGGTATCCCGCGCCGGTCCAGCGCCTCGGGAACTGCCGCGTTTCGTACCGCCGCTGCGTTATTCGCGCACTTCAGCGGCGTCGGCACCGCCGAACGTTCGGTCGGTCCGATGGCCGGACCTAGCCGGTGGCGAAGGCCAGGTTCTCCGGAGTCGTCGGCACGGCGAGACCGGCGAGCGCGTCGGCGTGCAGCGCGCGCTTGATCACCGCCAGATTCGGCCTGCGGTTGCTCGCCAATGCCGCGGCCTTGGCCACCGCGGTCGCCAGCAACGACTCCGCGTCGGCCTTGCCGTCCACGATGCCCGCGGCGATGGCCTCGTCGGCCGGGTTGCGGTGGCCGGTGGTCATCGCCTGCACGCAGACCTGGTTGGCCAGCCGCCCGCTGAGCAGAGCGTTCATGCCGACGGTGAACGGCATGCCGAGGTGCACCTCGGGCAGGCAGTAGAAGCCGCGATCGGCGCGCATCATCCGGAAGTCGTGCGAGGTCGCCAGCATGGCGCCCGCGCCGAAGGCGTGGCCGTTGATCGCGGCGACCGTCGGCATCGGGAACTGGAGCAGCCGGGAGTAGAGCGAGTGCACGCGGTCGAGGTAGCCGTGCGACTTGTCCAGGTTGGCGAACAGCCAGTCGGTGTCGAGGCCGTTGGTGTAGAACTTGCCGGTCGCCACGGTGACCAGCGCGGCCGGCCCCTCGGAGCTCTCGACCTTGTCCAGCACGGCGTGGAACTCGTCGATCCAGTCCGGGTGGAAACGGTTCTCGCTGTCCGTCTGCCCCTCGTTTCCGAGGTAGACGACGAACACATCCCCTTCACGTTCCAGATACGGCATGGGTGCAGAGTATCCGGCGCGCGGAGCGGCCCCTACTCGCGGGTAGCATTTCTGTGCCGCACTCTCTACCTCGCACGCAGCAGCCGTATGCCCTTCTCGCAATCATCGCGCGCACCTATGATCGGGCGTGCTCGAGGACCACGCGATCAGCCTTGGGGGACTTGATCTTCCCGCGCGATTCACGACTACGGCCCGTCCTCAGTCCCGAGTAGAGAACCCCCGGCCGGGGACGACGAAGCGGGTCGACAGGCAAGCCCATGACCGGGCAGATCCAATACAGTGATCCCATGCTTGCCGAACAGGCCGCCGAGGCGATCGCCGAACGTACTGGAGTGCCGCGTCACCGGGTTGCGGTGGTGCTCGGCTCGGGCTGGCAGGACGCGGCCGCGGAGATCGGCACGCCCGTCGCGTCGGTGCCCATGCCGGAGCTGCCCGGGTTCGGGACGCCGAGCGCGCAGGGGCATGTCGGCATGGTCCACTCGGTCACCGTCGGCGAGACGCCGGTGCTGCTGCTGATGGGACGCCAGCATCTGTACGAGGGCTACCAGCCGACCGATGTGGTGCACCCCGTCACCGCGGCCGTCGCGGCCGGCGCCGAGATCGTGCTGCTCACCAACGCCGCGGGCGGGATCCGCGAGGGGCTGCGGGTCGGCGAGCCGGTGCTGATCAGCGATCATCTGAACCTCACCGGCCGCACGCCGTTGACCGGGGCGACGTTCGTCGACCTCGTCGACGCCTGGGACCCCGAATTGCGTGCTCTCGCAAAGGAGATCGACCCGAACCTCACCGAGGGCGTGTACGCCGGGCTGACCGGCCCGCAGTACGAGACGCCGGCCGAGATCCGGATGCTGCGCACCGTCGGCGCCGATCTGGTCGGCATGTCGACCGTGCTGGAGGCCATCGCCTGCCGCGCGCTCGGCGCACGGGTGCTGGGCATCTCGCTGGTCACCAATCTGGCCGCGGGCGTCACCGGCGGACATCTCTCGCACGCCGAGGTGCTGGCCGAGGGCCAGGCCGCCGCACCGCGCCTGGGCAAGCTGCTGCGCGGCGTGCTGGAGCGGGTGTAGATGCTGCGCTTCGGCACGGCCGGTCTGCGGGGACCGCTGCGCGAGGGTCCCGACGGCATGAACGTAGCGACGGTGACCAGGGCCACCGCCGGTCTCGTCGAGTGGCTGCGCGGGCGGTGCCTCGGCGGCGGCAAGGTGGTGGTCGGCCGCGACGCGCGGCACGGGTCCGCGGAGTTCGCCGCCGCGACGGCGGAAATCTTTGCCGCGGCAGGCTTTCCGGTGACGCTGCTGCCGCGGCCGCTGCCCACGCCCGTGGTCGCGTACGCGGTCCGTGAGCTCGGCGCGGTGGCCGGCGTGCAGATCACCGCGTCGCACAACCCGGCCACCGACAACGGCTACAAGGTCTACCTCGACGGCGGCTCGCAGCTGCTCGCGCCCGCCGACGCCGAGATCGAGCGGCACATCGACGCGGTCACCGATCCCGTCGCGCGCACGCCGGTCGCTGCGGCGGGTGACGACGTGGTGCAGCGCTACCTGGACCGGGTTGCCGCGCTGCCCTCGCTGATCGGCGGCGACGGGGCGCGGGCCGCCATCCGGATCGCGCTGACACCACTGCACGGCGTCGGCGGCGAGCTGGCGGTGCGCGCCCTCGCCGCGGCGGGCTTCACCGACGTGCACGTGGTCGAGGAGCAGTTCGAGCCCGACCCGGACTTCCCCACCGTCGCGTTCCCGAATCCGGAAGAACCCGGCGCGACCGATCTACTCCTGGCCCTCGCCACCCGAGTCGGCGCGGACGTCGCCATCGCGCTCGACCCCGACACCGACCGCTGCGCCGTGGGAATCCCGTTGCCGGACAACACCTGGCGAATGCTGCGCGGCGACGAGACCGGCGTGCTGCTCGGCGACTGTGTGCTGCGCACCGCGCCGCCGGACGCCCTGGTCGCCACCACCATCGTGTCGTCGCGCCTGTTGTCCAAGCTCGCCCCGGCCCGCGGGGCCCGCTACGCGGAGACCCTCACCGGCTTCAAATGGCTGGCCAGGGCGGGCGACGGCCTGGTGTATGCCTACGAGGAGGCGATCGGTCACTGCGTCGACCCGGCTGCTGTCCGCGACAAGGACGGCATCTCGGCCGCGGTGCTGGCCGTCGATCTGGTCGCCCGGCTGAAGGCGGTGGGCCGCACCCTGTCCGACCGACTCGACGACTACGCGGTCGAATTCGGCCTGCACAGCACGGATCAGGTCGCGCTACGGCTGGACTCGCCCGCGGCCGCCGCGGACGTGGTCGCCAGGCTGCGCGCCAACCCGCCGGACGAGATCGCGGGCGAGCCGGCGAAGTACACCGACCTGCTTCAGGTGCGCGGTCGGATGCGGACGGACGCACTGGTTTTCGAGGGCGCCACGTCCCGCCTCGTGATCCGACCGTCCGGTACCGAACCGAAGCTCAAGTGCTATCTCGAGGTGGTGACGCCGGTCGCGGCCGCCGCCGAACTGCCGGCCGCCAGGGCCACCGCGCAACAGCATGTTTCCGCATTGCGCGATTACTGCCGGGGGCTCTGAACAGCCAGGCATCATCAGATGATGACGGCGATGCACTGTACCCACTGCGACAGCGAGAACCTGATGCCCGGCTTCATCGAGGATTCCGGCGACAGTTCCCGCGGCCATGCCCGCTGGGTCGAGGGGCCGCTGGAGATCGGCTACTGGGGCGCGATCCGGACCGGCCGTGCGCACTGGCTGGTCGACGCCTACCGGTGCGCGGACTGTTTCCACCTGGAGCTGTTCACCCGGACCAAGGATGAAGTGGGCAGCGAACGCCCTCGGCGTCCCCGGGCTC
>NZ_BAGH01000077.1 GCF_000308715.1 Nocardia tenerifensis NBRC 101015 | reverse complement strand
GCGACCGAGACCGCGGCGCCGAGCGAGGCGAGCACCGCCAGCGCGACCACCGCGACGGCCTGCTGCTGCCTGGCGTGCATCGGCGCCGACGGAACCTCCAGGCGCAGAGAGCCTTTCGTGCCCATCGACAGGGACTCGACCAGCGGATCGGCGACCTGGCCGACGCCGATGTCCACGCGCGAGGCGTTGTCCCGCGGGGCCGGATAGATGATGGTGAGCTTGCCGTCCTGCGGTAGTAGCGGCTCCACCGATCGGGTGTCGAGCTCGCCGGGCACGAGGCCGTCGCCGCGCTCCTGTTCGATGATCACCGTGGCGATCCGCTCGAGTTTGCTCTGCAACTCGTCGCGGGTGATGTCCTCCACCCACAGCCACGCCGTGTAGATCAGCGGCACGCCGAGCACCACCGTGGTGAGGGTCAACACGGTGAGCATGGACCGCAAGATTCTGCGCCGCACGTTAAGTGGTATTCAATCGGAACCCGACGCCGCGCACGGTGACGATGCGCCGCTCCGCCATCGGGCCCTCGTCGCCGATCTTGCGGCGCAGCCAGGACATGTGCATGTCCAGCGTCTTGGAGCCGCGCAGTTCGGCGTCGCCCCAGACCTCGCGCAGAATGGTCTCGCGCGGCACCACCTGACCGGCGCGATCGATCAGCACCTTCAGCAACTCGTATTCCTTGTTCGCCAGGCCGATCTCGACGCCGTTCACCAGCACCCGGCGCGCGGCCGGCTCGAGCCGGATGCCGCCGACCTCCACCGTGTCGTCGCCGATCCCGCTGCGCCGCAACAGGGCTCGCACCCGGGCGAGCAACTCGGCGAGGCGGAACGGCTTGCCGACGTAATCGTCTGCGCCCGCGTCCAATCCGACGACGAAGTCGACCTCGTCGGTGCGCGCGGTGAGCATCAGCACGGCCAGATCGGCGCCGCGGGCGCGGACCTGACGACACACCTCCAACCCGTCCATGCCGGGCAGGCCGAGATCGAGAATGAGCAGGTCATGATGGCCCTCCAGGGCCCGCTCGAGCACAGCGGGACCGAAGCGCTCGACGGTGACCGAGTACCCCTCGCGCCCCAGTGCGCGCGACAACGGCGCGGCGATCGCCTCGTCGTCTTCAGCTAGCAGTACGGCCGTCATATCCCCAGGTTAACGGGCTCACCCGTCACCTGCCCCCGCCCCTCGTCATCGCCGCCCCCGTCATCGGTACTCGCCGTGCTCGCCGCGGTACTCGCCATGGCCGTACTCGTCGTGATCGACGCCGAAGACCTGGTGATACATCAGCGCGTGCACCCGCTGCACGGCCGGAATGTCGTCGAACTCGAGCGGCTCCGAGGACGACGATTCGATGATCAGCGTGCCGGTTCCGAGCATCCGGTCGAACAGCCCGTGCCGGAACTGCACGCTGGAGATCCGGCTCATCGGAATGTCGATGCCGGTGTGCGTGAGCACGCCCTGCCGGACGAGCACGCGCCGGTCGGTGATGATGAAATGCGTCGACTTCCAACTGAGAATCGGTGCGACACAACGCCACACGACAATGATCAGCCAGACCACGAGCACCGTGATCAGCAGCGCCGATCGCGCGGTCCCCTCGGCTTTGCGCGACGCGATCCCCCCGGCGAAACCGGCGAGCGCGGTGACGACGATCAACGTCACGACCGGCCAGAACAGCATCTTCCAGTGTGGATGACGGTGCAGGATCAGCTGTTCTTCCGGCGCAAGCACATCCTCCGGATAACCCATGGCCGGAACACTACCGCGTGCGGATGCCGAAACGCCGACACCGAACCGCGTCGTGCAGCACAATCATGTGCCCGCCACCGCGACACCGGCCGGTTGTGCGGCTGTGTAGTTTTCGCGCTCAGTACTCGGCGCGCAGGTGCGTGACGTCGCCCGCCGAAACTGCCCGATCACCGATCAGCAGGCGGCCCGCGTCGTCGATATCGGTGGCCGTGCCGGTGAGCGTCCGGCCCCCGGGCAGTTCGGCGCGCACCTGCGCCCCCAATGTGGCGCAGCGCTCGCGGTACGCGGCGGCGAGATCGTCTGTGCGCCAGCCCGCGTCGCGCCACGCCGTGAAGCGGCGGGCGAACTCGGTGAGCATCGACCGCACGATCAGCGTCCGGTCGGTGTTCGCGGCGCCGGCGATGGTGAGCGAGATGGCATGCGGCACAGGCAGTTCCGCCTCGCTGAGGCTCACGTTCAGCCCCATGCCGATGACCACAGCCGGTACGCCGTCGGCGGCCGCGACCTCGGCGAGGATGCCCGCCACTTTGCGGCCATCGATCAGTACGTCGTTGGGCCACTTGAGGTTCGCGTGCACACCGGCCGTCGCGCGCAGCGCGTCCACCACGGCGACGCCGGTGAGCAGCGGCAGCCAGCCGAGCACCGCGGGCTCGATCCCGGGCAGCCGCACGAGCAGCGACATCGAGATCTGCGCCCGCGGCGGGCTCACCCAGGTGCGTGCGTGTCTCCCGCGCCCCTGCTCCTGCGCCTCTGCAAGGAGTACCGCGCGATCGGCGTCCGGCTCGCCGGCGCGCGCGATCAGGTCCGCGTTGGTGGACCCGGTCGACTCCACCACCTCGATGTGGCGGAAGAACGACAGCTCGGGCGATTCGGTGAGACTGCGTCGCAACTGCTCTGCGTCCAAAGGAGACCTGGTCACACGGGCAGGCTACTTGGTGCGCGATGGCCTGCCCGACGAGGTCGTATCCGGTTATCCGACGAGGATGTACATCTCGCTCGGTGCGCGTTCCGCGCAGTCGATGCTGTCGGCGTCGCCGTGGGCGGCCTCGGCCCGGTAGTCCGGATCGACGATCGTCGGCTCGATCTCGCCGGTGTGACACCTCGTCCACGCGGCCGCGGCGGCGTACTCCGCGACGGTTTTGCTCCATTCCCACATATCTGGGCTCCTCCCCCTGAGCACGAAAACTGGACTCTTCCAGGCTAACTGGGCCACCACGCGCGGCGATAGGGATTTTCTACCGGCGCAAACACGCCAAAACACCTGCAAATCTGCCGCCACCACGCGATCTAGCTGCGCTTTTTACCCACCGGTAGCCCCTACTGGGTTAGTGGGAAGCATTGCCACTCGTTACACTCCGGAGCCATGACGAGTGTCCAGCAGCAGTCCGCGCAAGATCCGGCGGGCGCCCCCGACATCCACACCACCGCCGGGAAGCTGGCTGACCTGCGGAATCGGCTGGATGAGGCCAAGCACCCGATGGGTGAGGCCGCGGTCGACAAGGTGCACGCGAAGGGCAAGATGACCGCCCGCGAGCGCATCCTCGCTCTGCTGGACGAGGGTTCGTTCGTCGAACTCGACGCCCTGGCGCGGCACCGCAGCGTGAACTTCGGCCTGGAGAAGAACCGGCCGCTCGGCGACGGCGTGGTGACCGGCTACGGCACCATCGACGGCCGCGACGTCTGCATCTTCAGCCAGGACGTCACCGTGTTCGGCGGCAGCCTCGGCGAGGTCTACGGCGAGAAGATCGTCAAGGTGATGGACCTGGCGCTCAAGACCGGTCGCCCGCTGATCGGCATCAACGAGGGCGCGGGCGCGCGCATCCAGGAGGGCGTCGTCTCGCTCGGCCTCTACGGCGAGATCTTCCACCGCAACATCCAGGCCTCCGGCGTGATCCCGCAGATCTCGCTGATCATGGGCCCGGCCGCGGGCGGGCACGTGTACTCCCCGGCGCTCACCGACTTCGTGGTGATGGTCGACGGGACCAGCCAGATGTTCGTCACCGGACCCGATGTCATCAAGACGGTCACCGGCGAGGACGTCACCATGGAGGACCTCGGCGGCGCGCACACGCACATGACCAAATCCGGTGTGGCGCACTACGTCGCCTCCGGCGAGCAGGACGCGCTCGACTACGTCAAGGACCTGCTGTCCTACCTGCCGAGCAACAACCGCGCCGAGGCGCCGCGCTTCCCGGCCACCGACCCGATCGACGGCGCCATCGAGGACTCGCTCACCGAGGAAGACCTCGAGCTGGACTCGATCATCCCGGACTCGCCGAACCAGCCCTACGACATGCACGAGGTGATCCGTCGCCTGCTCGACGACGACGAGTTCCTCGAGGTGCAGGCCGAGCGCGCGATGAACATCATCGTCGGCTTCGGGCGCATCGACGGCCGCAGCGTCGGCATCGTGGCCAACCAGCCGACCCAGTTCGCCGGCTGCCTCGACATCGACGCCTCGGAGAAGGCCGCGCGCTTCGTGCGCACCTGCGACGCGTTCAACGTCCCGATCCTCACCCTGGTCGACGTCCCCGGCTTCCTGCCCGGCACCGGCCAGGAGTACAACGGCATCATCCGGCGGGGCGCGAAGCTGCTCTACGCCTACGGCGAGGCGACTGTGGGAAAAATCACGGTCATCACGCGCAAGGCCTACGGCGGCGCCTACGACGTGATGGGCTCCAAGCACATGGGCGCGGACGTGAACCTCGCCTGGCCGACCGCGCAGATCGCCGTGATGGGCGCCTCGGGCGCCGTCGGGTTCGTCTACCGCAAGCAGCTGCAGGACGCGGCCACCAACGGTGAAGACGTCGATGCGCTGCGGCTTCAGCTGCAGAACGAGTACGAGGACACCCTGGTGAATCCGTACGTCGCCGCCGAGCGGGGTTACGTGGACGCGGTCATCCCGCCCTCGCACACCCGCGGCCAGATCGTCTCGGCGCTGCGCCTGCTCGAGCGCAAGATGGTAACTCTGCCGCCGAAGAAGCACGGCAACATCCCGCTGTGATTCCGGCCGCAACATCCGGCCGCGTACCGGCGATACCCTCGGTAGCCCGCGCACACTGGATGTAGAGACGCAATGAGTGGATCCCAGGATGATCGCGTCATCCGTTCGCTCATTTCGCATACCGAACACGCCTGATCAGGCAAAGAGAGGATCTGGCACCGTGACGACCGTGGCAGAAGAAGAGGTGTTGACCGCCGCCGAACTCGACCTCGTCGGCTCCCTCACCGACGACGCCGAGGCAGGCGGGGTCGACGCGCCTGTCGCCGACTCCGCGGCGGAGACGGCCGCGCCGTTCTTCACCGTCGTGAAGGGCAACCCGAGTGACGAGGAGGTCGCGGCACTGGTCTGTGTGCTGTCCGCGGCCGCGGAGAGCACCGCGACCGGCCCGTCCGGGCCGCCGGATCTGTGGGGTCGCCCGAGCTTCATGCACCGGGGCACGTCCCCGTTCTCGCCCTACGCCTTCCCGCAGCTGTCGCACCTGCGCGGGTGACGACCTTCGTTCTCGCCTCCGCGTCGCCGGCCCGCCGGGAAGTACTCCGCTCGGCGGGCATCGATCCGATCGTCCGGGTGTCCGACGTGGACGAGGACGCGATCGCGGCCGCGCTGCCCGAGGGCACCGGCCCCGAGACGGTCGTCGTCGAGCTGGCCAAGGCCAAGGCCGCGGCGGTCGCCGCGACCATCCCCGGCCTCGACGCCGATTGCGTTGTCGTCGGCTGTGATTCGATGCTGCTCGTGGACGGCGAGCTTCAGGGCAAGCCGCACACCCCCGAGGTCGCCAGGGCCCGCTGGGGCGAGATGGCCGGGCGCAGTGCCGATCTGGTGACCGGGCATTGCGTCCTGCGGCTGCGCGACGGCCGGATCATCGCCGAGGCGGTCGACTGCAGTTCCACCACAGTGCATTTCGCGAAGCCGGAGCCCGACGAGCTGGACGCCTACATCGCCACCGGCGAGCCGCTGCGCGTGGCGGGCGCGTTCACCCTCGACGGACTCGGCGGCTGGTTCGTCGACCGCATCGACGGCGATCCGTCCAGCGTGATCGGGATCGGCCTACCACTGCTGCGCCGACTGCTTGGCGATGTTGGGGTCGCCGTTACGCAGCTGTGGGGCCACACGGCTCCCTGACGGCGGCGCGATCAGCGGCTCCGAAACCATCGTGTCCCCGACCACCGGCACGGTGACGACCTCGCGGTTGTCCGGCTCGCCCCGCAGCTCGTCGCGGCGCAATTCGTCGTGCCGCGGATCCTCACGCAGGTCGTCATGCCGCAGTGCCTCGCGGGTCAGGTCGTCGTGCCGCAGGTCGTCGTGCCGCAGCTCCGCGCGCCGCGCCAGCATCTCCAGCCGCACCACGCACAGTTCCGGCTCGACGAACGGGTGCAGCCGCACGTTCACCTCGCCGCGCGCGCCGCTGCGGTCGAGTACCTCTTTGATCAGGCCGAGGTGCACGCCGCACACCACCTCGGAGTGGGTGCGCGCGAGCTCGCGCAGTGGGCAGGCGGTGAGGCGGACGAGGGCCTGATCGCTGGTCTCGTTCGGGTCGCGTTCGGGGGCGAAGCCCAGTTCCGAAAGCACCGTCATGGTCACTTCTTTGGCGTCGTCGAGCGATTCGACCCGGTGCTCACCCGCGTCGAGCTTCGCGCCCCAGGCCCGTCCGGCCGCGATGGCCGCCTCGGAGCGCCTGCGCGGATCGGGGCCGAGCTGATCGGCGAGCACCTGCGCGAGTTCCTGGTAACCGACCGATCGCTGCACCGCGCTGTAACCGATCCGCGGACGTCCGCGACCGCGCGGCGGTTGCTGGAATTGGCGCACCAGGGATTCTCTGGTGAGCACGTCCAGATGAAACCGAACCGTGGTGACGTGTTGTCCGGTGATTCTGGCCAGTTCCTGGGCGTCGAGAGGCTCGCTGGCGCCACGTAGGATCGCGAGCAGTCGCCGCCGCGGCCAAGAATCGGACATAGCTCACCCCTCCTCCCGGGAGACTTTATCGGATGCAGGTGCGATTTATTCGCCCATTCAGCCGATTTGTGATCTGAAACGAGAGTCACTAACGCCTCACACATACCATCGCTGTGAGACCCGAACCGCTGAAACCACCGTCTACCACGTGTGAAGGACCCACATCGTGCCCGCTGCTCCGGACCCGCATCCCGCATCAGGTTCTTACGCACATCCTCACCGACTAGTAACCACAGAGTGGCTGTCGGCAAACATCGGCACTCCGGGACTCAAGATCGTCGAGTCCAACGAGGACATATTGCTGTATGACATCGGGCATGTTCCCGGCGCTACCAAGATCGATTGGCGGGGGGATCTGAACGATCCGGTCACACGTGACTACATCGACGGAGCCCGATTCACCGAGTTGATGCGCGCCAAGGGAATCGAGCGTGACGATACCGTGGTCGTCTACGGTGACCGGGGCAACGCGCAGGCGGCGCACACATTGTGGGTGTTCACATTGTTCGGGCACAAAGATGTGCGGTTGCTGGACGGCGGTCGGGGCGCGTGGATCTCCGAGGAACGCGACACCACCTTCGACACCCCGCACCACCGGCCGAGCGACTATCCCGCCGTCGAACGCGACGACGGCAGCGCCCGCGCGTTCCGCGAGGACGTGCTCGCCCACCTCGGCAAGCCGCTGATCGACGTGCGCTCGCCCGAGGAGTACTCCGGCGAATTCATCCAGCCCCCGGTCGATCCGGAGGACGCCGCGCTGCGCGGCGGGCACATCCCCACGGCCACCAATATTCCCTGGACCGAGGCGTTCGGCCCCGACGGCCGATTCCGCTCGCGCGCCGAGCTGGACGCGATCTACGGCGCGCTCGGCGCCGACGACGACCTCATCGTCTACAGCCGGATCGGCGAACGCTCCAGCCACACCTGGTTCGTGCTGACCTATCTGCTCGGATTCGGCACCGTGCGCAATTACGACGGCTCGTGGACCGAGTGGGGCAACTCGGTGCGCATGCCGATCGCCAAGGGGTCTGAACCCGGCGCCGCACCGGCCGCCGCGGGCCGCCGGGTCCGCGGCGGGTAGCGCACGCACGCCTTTCCTTCCGAATGGTGCCTTTGTGATTCGCCACTTACTGTTCAGTAGGACTGGCCGAGTTCGGCGTCTGTTGGCAGACTGCCTACACTCGCCCAGACGTAGTTTCGTCGACCACGGGGCGACCGAAAAGATTGCACACAGGAGGCTCAGTGCCCAGCCACGCCAGCGCACGGATCACGAAGGTACTCGTAGCTAACCGAGGCGAGATCGCTGTGCGCGTGATTCGGGCGGCCAAGGACGCCGGCCTCGGCAGCGTCGCGGTGTACGCGGAGCCGGACGCCGACGCTCCGTTCGTCAAGCTCGCCGACGAGGCGTTCGCGCTCGGCGGCCAGACCTCGGCCGAGTCGTACCTTGTCTTCGACAAGATTCTCGATGCCGCGTCGCGCTCCGGCGCCGACGCCATCCACCCCGGCTACGGATTCCTCTCCGAGAACGCCGACTTCGCCCAGGCCGTCATCGACGCCGGGCTGATCTGGATCGGCCCCTCGCCGCAGTCGATCCGCGACCTCGGTGACAAGGTCACCGCGCGCCACATCGCCGAGCGCGCCAACGCGCCGATGGCGGCGGGCACCAAGGACCCGGTGAAGAACGCCGACGAGGTCGTCGCGTTCGCCAAGGAGTACGGCGTTCCCGTCGCGATCAAGGCCGCCTTCGGCGGCGGCGGCCGCGGCATGAAGGTCGCGCACACCATCGAGGAGATCCCCGAACTGTTCGAGTCGGCCACCCGCGAGGCGGTCGCCGCGTTCGGCCGGGGCGAGTGCTTCGTCGAGCAGTACCTCGACAAGGCCCGCCACGTCGAGGCGCAGGTCATCGCCGACAAGCACGGCAACGTGGTGGTCGCGGGCACCCGCGACTGCTCGCTGCAGCGCCGGTTCCAGAAGCTCGTCGAGGAGGCGCCCGCGCCGTTCCTCTCCGACGAGGTGCGCGCCAAGATCCACGCCTCGGCCAAGGCGATCTGCCGCGAGGCCGGTTACTACGGCGCAGGCACGGTCGAGTACCTGGTGCAGGGCGAGACGGTGTCGTTCCTCGAGGTGAACACCCGCCTGCAGGTCGAGCACCCGGTCACCGAGGAGACCGCGGGCATCGACCTGGTGCGCCAGCAGTTCCGCATCGCCAACGGCGAGGAGCTGTCCATCAAGGAGGACCCGACCCCGCGCGGGCACTCCTTCGAGTTCCGCATCAACGGCGAGGACGCCGGCCGCGGCTTCCTGCCCGCCCCCGGCCCGGTCTCGGTGTACAAGGAGCCGACCGGCCCCGGCGTGCGCGTCGACTCCGGCGTGGTGCAGGGCAGCGTGATCGGCGGGCAGTTCGACTCGATGCTGGCCAAGCTGATCGTCACCGGTGAGAACCGCACGCAGGCGCTCGAGCGGGCCCGGCGCGCGCTGGCCGAGTACGAGGTCGACGGCCTCGCCACGGTCATCCCGTTCCACCGCGCGATCGTCGAGGACCCGGCGTTCATCGGCGACGGCACCAAGTTCGACGTCTACACCAAGTGGATCGAGAACGAGTGGACCAACACCATCGAGCCGTTCACCGGCGGTGCGCAGGCCGACGAGGACGAGGAGCTGCCGCGGCAGAAGGTGGTCGTCGAGGTCGGCGGGCGTCGCGTCGAGGTGTCGCTGCCCGGCCAGTTCAGCCTGGGCGGCGGTGGCGGTGCTCCCGCGGGTAACGGCGCGGGCGTGATCCGCAAGAAGCCGAAGCCGCGCAAGCGTGGCGGTGCCGGCGGCGGCGCGGCCTCCGGTGACGCGGTCACCGCGCCCATGCAGGGCACCGTGGTGAAGGTCGCCGTGGAGGAGGGTCAGTCCGTCGAGGCGGGCGACCTGATCGTGGTGCTCGAGGCCATGAAGATGGAGAACCCGGTCAACGCGCACAAGGCCGGTGTGGTCACCGGGCTGTCCGTCGAGGCGGGCGCCGCGATCACGCAGGGGACCGTGCTCGCCGAGATCAAGTAACGGTCGGCTGACGCGCCGGATCCCTTCGTCCGGACGCGATACGACTAGGTAGTGCTGCTCGCGTAAACGTAGAGCGAACACCGCTTCGAGCGGGCGCTGGGCCGATGACGCCCGCGCCCGCTCTGTCGTATCGTGGTCCGGTGACCAGTACGCCGACCGTCTCCGCCGTCGCGGAGATGATCCGCGCCCGCCGCGCGGCGGGGAGCCGCGCCGACGGCAACCGGCTGGTGCTCGTCATCGAGGGCGGCGGCAGTCGCGGCGTCTACTCCAGCGGCATGGTGTCGGCGCTCGAGGAACTCGGCCTCGGCGCGGTCTTCGACGCCGTCTACGGCACGTCGGCCGGCGCGATCAACGGGGCGTGGCTGCTCGGCGGCCGCGCGATAGCGGGCATGCGCTCCTGGACCGATCCGGTGATCATGCGCCGCGCCATCGACCCGGCCAGGCTGCTGCGCGGACGCCCCGCGTTCGACCTGCGCTACCTCGTACATCAGGTCTACGACGGCCTCGAGGGCATGAACTTCCCGGCAATCCTGGCCAACCCCACCACCTTTCACCCCATCGCCACCGACATCCGCACCGGCCGCGCCGTCGACCTGCACCCGCACATCGTCGACAAGCGCACGCTCAAGCGCGCTTTGCGGGCCTCCGCGGGCCTGCCCATTCTGGCCGGCCCGCCCGTCCCCCTCGGCGACGCGCACTACTTCGACGGCGGCCTCACCGAAACCGTCCCGATCCGCACGGCCGTCCGCGACGGGGCCACACACGCCCTCGTCCTGCGCACCCGCCGTGTCGACGAACAGCGCCCCCCGGCCTCCCTCCTGCACCGCGTAGTCGGCGGCGGCTACCTCCGCGCCACCGCCCCCGGCGCCTACCGCGCGTGGATCCAGCGCCCGCACCAACAGGCCATCGAAGACCGCGCCCTAGCGCAACTCGGCGACGCCGTCCTGCAAATCCACCCACCCGCCGGTTCGCCGGATGTCGACAGCGCCGCGCGAGACGTCACGCTGCTCGCCAAGGCGTTGGACATCGGGCGGCGAGCGGTGCACTCGGTGCTGTCCGACACCGCGCGCGTCGCCTGAGAGCACCCGCGAACCAGTAGCGTCGCATGCCGTGTCGCCTGACCTCTTCATCCACGGCGCCTTGCCGTCCGGTACTGCGCGCCGCCCGAGACGCCTCTGCGGCCCGAGCGCGCCGTCTCTGAGGCATCTCGGCACGACCGTGCCTCGTTTCCGGCCCCGCTGAGCGACGCTCGAAACCGCCGCGCCGCACACTCTTCGATTTCCTCGCAAGGATTCGCATGCGGTTCGGTATGCGTGGGATCAGGGGTACGTGCGTTGTGTTAGCCGAGGTGTACCGCGACGCCGTTGGAGAGGAGGAAGTCGTGTAGTTCGAGGTGGTTCGGGGACGTGTCGGCGGGCAGGTCGAAGACCAGTTGGGTGGTTGCGGACTGGCCAGGGGGTAGTTCGAACGAGTAGTTGTATCCGTGCTGGGCGGACTGCCACATGGTGGCGGTGGTGTTGTGGTCGAACGGGGTGCCCTGGGCGTCGAAGAGGCGCTGGCCGAAGGGCAGGAACCACTTCGACTCGCCGGAGATGTTGCGGACGTCGAGGGTGACGATCACGAACGAGCCTGCCGCCGACTGGAGGCCGACCCGGTGGACGCCCGTGTCGACGTCGGCGACGACGAACTCGAACTTGCCGTCCCGCACCGGAATTCCCGCGGCGGCGACACCCCGCGTGTCGGGTTGTTCCGGCGGCGGAGCTGGATTCTCCTCGGCCGTCGCCGTGGGCCGCGGTGCACCGGTACCACCCGAGTCGCCACTTCGAGTGCCTGCCAACAGCGCGACGCACCCCGCAGCCAACATGAACGGCGTCAGGAAGACGACGACCAACGCTCCGACCACCTTCGACAGCACCCCGCCGCGCTTGCGCCGAGGCCGCCGCACAGGGGGTCGCCGAGCGTCCGTGTGGCGCTTGGGGGCTTTCGCGGGTGCGGGGAAGACGCGACGCCCGTACCCGACGGGGTAACGCTGCTGCGGAACACCCGGAGGCGACTGCGGCACAGAAAGATACTCGGCCGGACGACCCGACTCGGGCTTCGGCCGGGTCGAATGCGGAAACACGAGGGCGCGTACCCCTCGCGCAGCCGCGCCGACCTGCCGGGCGACCGAATCACGCTGCGCGGCACCGGCCCCGGGGTGTGAGCCTGGCGGTGAGACGGGATATGCGCTTGCCCCGGCAGCCAGCCGGCGCTGCGGTACGGCACCGGCTGACGGATATGCTTGCGGCCGTGGGTAACTCGGTGTGGGCACGTCGAGCCGAGTCGCCACCCGAGTCGGTGCTGGACCAGGCTCGGGCATAACCTTGGTCGGCGCAGGACCTTCTGGCATACGCCCCGGCGCTCTAGACGCCGAAGGCTCCGGTGGATTCGCCGGCAGTTCGGACGCCACAAGCGTTCTCGGCGGTCGCACCGGCAGCACCGGCGACCGGGTACCGATCGCGGCGTGCGCGGCGGCCGCGAAATCCCCCGCTGTGCGATAACGATCGTCTGGACTCTTCGCCATTCCCCGGGCGATGACGGCGTCCAGGGCGACCGGAACGGCGGCATTGCGGGCGGCCGCGCGCGGCGGATCCGACGTCAGGTGCGCGTGCATCTGCTGAGCGGGGTCGGTATCGCCGTAAGGCCTTGCCCCGGTGAGGCATTCGTACAGTACGCAGGCCAGCGAGTACACGTCGGACCGCGCGTCGGCCTTTCCGGCGAACCGTTCCGGCGCCATGTAGGCCAGGGTGCCGATCGCCAATCCGGTGGTGGTGACGGCGGTTTGGCCGATGCCGTGCGCGATGCCGAAGTCGATCAGGTAGGCGAAGCCGCTGGAGTGGACGACGATGTTGGAGGGCTTGACATCCCGGTGCACGAGCCCGACGCGGTGCGCCACATCGAGGGCGGCGGCCACCTGCCCGACCACGCCGACGGCGGCCGCGGGCGACAATGCCCCCGACGCGATCTCGATCGACAGGTCGCGCCCCTCGACGAACTCCATGTCGATGAACAGCCTGCCGTCGATCTCACCGAACCGATGGATGCGCGGAATACGCGGATCGCGCAGCCGGGCGACCACCTCGGCCTCGCGCTCGAAGCGCCTGCGGTACCCCGCGTCCGCCGCGAGCTCGACCGGCAAGAGCTTCAACGCGACCCAGCGCGCGGCCGCGTCGTCGTGGGCCAGCCAGACCTGCCCCATCCCGCCCCTGCCGAGCAACCGTGCCAGCCGATAACCCCCGAATCGCACCTCCCCCATCGCGAACCTCCAGTCGCCGTCGACTTGTCCAGGCCCGGCCCGCCGGCCTCCAGCCCGACCACGGCTGCGCTGGAAAACGCCAGCTCATACCGCGAACACCGAAGAACCCAACCTCCTTCGGAGCCTAACCCCGCCCCGCCCGGGCGGCCAGTGTGTCCTCAGCAACAGCGGCCGCTACTTGTCTTTGCCGTGCTTGCCGTGCCCGTTGCCGTTGTTGTTGCCGGGACCGTTGCCGTTGTTATTGCCGGGGCCGGAACCGTTGCCATTGCCAGGGGCGTTGACATTGGCATCGCCACTGCCGTCGCCGTTGTTCCCGCCGCCGAAGTCTCCGCGATCCCGCTTCGCCGTGTTCTCCGGCGGCTCGGCATTCGACTCGGCGGGCACCCAGTTCGCCAGGCGGCCGACCGTGCCGACACACAGCAATGGCGTTCCGTCCCCCGCCAATCCACGCCCGTCGACGGCTGGATCGCACGGCTGCCACACAACCGGCGCGGTGGCGATCGGCTTGGTCTGCGGCGCAACGGGTTCCGGGGTCCGCGTGGCGGGCGGCGGGGCGAGCCGCGACTCCGAGGTCCCACCGTGTGTCGTCGGCGGCCCGAATGTCGATGCCGCCGAGTCTCTTCCGTCGCCGGGCCGACCGAGCCACAATGCCAGTCCCACCGCCACGAGCAACGCGACCAGCGCACCGACAGCGACCCGCGACCTCGCCAGGCGTCGCGCCCTGTCCCCCTCATCGAGCCTGTCCTGACGCGTAATGCCTTGCGAATCCGCCGAACCGGCGCCGAGCGAATCCGGCGTACGCAACGGCCGCGTTTCGGCGACTCGAAACGGCCTGGGCAGCGCGGTCGCCGACAGCACAGCGGCAGAGGTCTCCACCGTCGGCACGTCGAGCCCGGTGATCGCGGCATACGCGGCCGACGCGAACTCCCCCGCGCTGGCGCAGCGCTGCTCCGGCACCTTCGCCATCCCCCTGGCGATGACGGCGTCGAGCGCGGCGGGCACCGCGTGATTGAAGTCCGCGGCGAGCGGTGGATCGGTCATCAGGTGCGCGACCATCGACTGCGCCGCGTCGGCATTGCCGAAAGGCCGTCGCGCGGTGAGGCATTCGTACAGCACACAGGCCAGCGAGTACTGATCCGAGCGCGCATCGCCCGAACTGGAGAAACGCTCCGGCGCCATATACGCCAACGTGCCCACCACATTGCTGCTCGTCGTGATGGCGGGCTGGTCGATCCGGTACGCGGTCCCGAAGTCGATCAGGTGCACGTGCCCGTTCGGATCGACCATGATGTTGGCCGGCTTGACGTCGCGATGCACCAGACCCGCCCAGTGCGCGGCGTCGAGCGCCGTCGCGACCTGCATGACGACCCGCACCGCCCGCGCGGGCGACATCGGCCCCTCGAGCCGGAGCACGGTGGCCAGGTCGGTCCCCTCGATGTACTCCATCGCGAGGTAGAGCCGATCGTCGATCTCGCCGAACTCGTGGATCGCCGCCAGGTGCGGCCCGCGCACCTGGGCCGCCAGCCTGGCCTCTCTGGTGAACCGCTGTCGATACTTGGGATCGGCCGCCACCGTGGCGGACAACACCTTCAACGCGACGGCACGATCGGCGATGCTGTCCTGCGCCAGCCACACCTGTCCGGTGCCACCGCTGCCGAGCAATCGATCGAGGCGATAGTGGCCGAACCACGTCTCACCCATGGTGTTGTACCTCCCGCTAGCCTTTTCCTCATGGAGGATCTACCCGATATCCGTATCGGCACCGCGGAGCGCGAGGCGGCGATGCAACGACTGTCCGATCATTTCGCAGCCGGACGGCTCAGCGTCGCGGAATTCGATGAGCGCAGCGCGGTGATCGCGGCCGCCGTCACCCGGGGCGACCTCACGCCGGTGTTCGCGGATCTACCCGATCCGCTGGTCAAAGCCGCGGCGGTGCCCGCCAAGCCGGAGTCCGGTTTCCTCTCGGAGTGGCCGGAGCGGGTGATGGCGGTGATCCCGATCCTCGCGGTCATCCTGTTCTTCGTCACCCACAGTTGGCTGTGGTTCCTGGCCATCCCGCTGATGGGCGCGCTGCTGTTCGGCGGCGGGCACGGCGGACACGGTCACGGCCGAGGTCACGGTCGCCGCCGCAACCGCGACCGGCGGTCCATCGAGTGAGACGCGTGCACTGATGGAACCGATCGAGATCAACGCGGGCACCTGGTACCTGCGGGCGTTGCGCGCCGACGACCGCATCGACGACCGGCCCGCGCTCGCCGAGGGCGGCATCACCGACCCCGGCTATGTCGCGCGGCGCAGCGCGGAATGGGCGGTGGAGTCCCACTTCTCGTGGGCGGTATGCGAGCCGACCACCGCGGAGATGGTCGCCGAAGTGGGGGTGCGGCCCACCGGCGACGGTGCCGCCGAGGTCGGCGGCTGGGCGCGCGAGGGTTATGAGCCCGCGCTGGAAGCGGGATTGACCAGTGTCCGGCGATTCGTCGAAGGCGGTCTCGGCTTGATCGTCCGCTGAAAGACCTGCTGCGTAGGCCAATTCGTGAATACTTGCCGCTAAGCGATTTCGTGCCTGCCACAGCACGCACCTGACGAAACGCGCTGCCTGTCGGACGAATACCATCCGGCAGACAGCGCGTGACCGTGTTGCTGAGCGCGCCTTGGGATTTCGCGCGATCGGAGCCTTACTCGAATCCGGTGAGCACCCGATCCAGCGCGTCGACCGCGGCATCCAGTTCGGCGGTGGTCACCGTCAGCGGCGGCCGGAACCGGATGCCCCGCTCGCCGGTGCCGAGGATCAGCACGTGCTCCCGCTCACGCAGCGCGGTGACCACCTCGTCGCGCAGGTGCGCCGACGCCAGGGTGACCGCGCACATCAGCCCGCGACCGCGCGGTTCGGTGACGCTCGGGTGCTGCGCGGCCAGCGTCCGCAGCCGATCGAGCAGGTGCGCGCCCAGCGACTTCGACCGCTCGACGAGCGAATCCTGTTCCAGCACCTCGAGAATGCGCCGCACGCGCACCATGTCGGTGAGGTTGCCGCCCCAGGTCGAGTTGATCCGGGAGTTCACCACGAAGACGTTGTCGGGCACCTCGTCCACGCGTCCGCCCGCCATCACGCCGCACACCTGGGTCTTCTTGCCGAACGCGACGACGTCCGGCTGAACGCCGAGTTGCTGGTAGGCCCAGGTGGTTCCGGTCATGCCGACACCGGTCTGCACCTCGTCGAGGATGAACAGCGCGTCGTTCTCGTGACAGAGCCGCTGCATCGCCTGCAGGAACTCCGGCCGCAGGTGCCGGTCGCCGCCCTCGCCCTGGATCGGCTCGGCGATGAAACACGCTATGTCGTGCGGGTTTTCGGCGAACGCGCGGCGGGCCTGGTCCAGCGCGACGGCCTCGGCCTCGGCGATGTCGGTGCCGTCGGCGAGGAACGGGGCGTCGATGCGCGGCCAGTCGAACTTGGGGAAGCGGGCGGTCTTCACCGGGTCGGTGTTGGTGAGCGACATCGTGTAGCCGGTGCGGCCGTGGAAGGCGCCGGTGAGGTGCAGCACCTTGGTGCCGAGTTCCGGTGCGCGGCCATTGCTTTCGTTGTGCCTGCTCTTCCAGTCGAACGCGATCTTGAGCGCGTTCTCCACGGCGAGGCCGCCGCCGTCGATGAAGAACAGGTGCGGCAGCCGGGGATCGCCGAGCACCCGCACGAATGTCTCGACGAACCGGGCCATTTCGACGGTGTAGATGTCGGAGTTGCTCGGCTTGTTGAGCGCGGCGGTCGTCAGCTCCTCGCGGAACTCGGCGTCCTCGGCCAGCGCGGGGTGGTTCATCCCCAGCGCGTTGGAGGCGAAGAAGCCGAACATGTCCAGATAGGCGCTGCCGTCACGTTCGTCGATGAGCTTGCAGCCACGGGACTTCTGTAGGTCCAGCACCAAGTCGAAGCCGTCGGCGAGGATGCTGGCCGACAAGATCTCGTGCACCCGGGCGGCGGGGGTGACCGCCGGGCGAGTGCGTTCCAGTTCGATGGTCACACCACCGAGAGTACGCAAAATTTACGGTTTCTGTACGGGAAAGCGGATTAATTACGCGTAACGCCTACCTGTCATAGAATGTCTGCAAGATGATGGTGCTTCGAGTTCTGACGTTGGCGGTCGCCCTGATCTCCTGCAGCAGCTGCTCGAGGTGCCGGGGCGAGGCCACCCGGACCAGCAGGACATAGCTCTCATCCCCTGCCACCGAGTGGCACGCCTCGATCCCGGGGATGTGCTGCAACACCGCGGGGGCGTCATCGGGCTGGGACGGGTCGAGAGGAGTGATCGCGACGAATGCCGACAACAGCTGGCCCAGTGCCTCCGGGTCGACGTGCGCCGTGTAGCCGCGGATCACCCCGCGCGCTTCCAGCCTGCGCACCCGCGATTGCACGGCGGACACCGAAAGGCTCGCCTTCTCGGCCAGATTCGACAGCGTGGCGCGCCCATCGGCCATCAGCTCACGAATCAGCAGGCGATCAATGTCGTCGAGTGCAGGTCGTGCAGGTGTATCCGCCATCAGCGGAGACTAACCCAGGCAGACCCCCTCGTGGCAGAAACCTCACCCCGATCCTCCCAAGACATGGGACAGAGATGCCGCATTGCGGCCGAAAGGTACGGCGGAGCAACACATGACGGATGTACTCGGCGATCAGACCACCCGGGAACTGGCGGAGCGCGCCTCGACGGTGCTGCGCGGACTCGGCGTTGAACCCCCGGAAACGGGCGACCTGCCCGCCCGCAGCCCGATCACCGGCGGGCAGCTGATGACCCTGCGAGCCAGCTCGCCGGAGGAGGTCGACGCCGCTATCGGCCGCGCCGCCACCGCCTTCCGCGCCTGGCGCACCGTGCCCGCGCCGGTCCGCGCCGCGGTCGTGCGCAGGCTGGGCGAGCTGCTCACCACGCACAAGAGCGAGCTCGCCGAGCTGGTGACGCTCGAGGCGGGCAAGATCGGCGCCGAGGCCGCGGGCGAGGTGCAGGAGATGATCGACGTCTGCGAGTTCGCGATCGGCCTGTCCCGCCAGCTCTACGGGCAGACGATGCCGTCGGAGCGCCCCGGGCACCGGTTGATGGAGACGTGGCATCCCCTCGGCGTCGTCGGGGTCATCTCCGCGTTCAACTTCCCGGTGGCCGTGTGGGCGTGGAACACCGCGATCGCGCTCGTCTGCGGCGACACCGTGGTGTGGAAGCCCTCGGAGACGACGCCGCTCACCGCGCTGGCCTGTCACAGCCTGCTGCGCCGCGCGGCGACCGACGTCGGCGCGGATCCCGAAGTGCACCAACTGGTTCAGGGTTCGGCGGAGGTCGGTTCCCGGCTGGTCGACGACGATCGGGTGGCGCTGGTGAGCGCGACCGGATCGGTGCGGATGGGCCGCATCGTCGCGCCGCGGGTGGCCGAGCGTTTCGGCCGCTGCCTGCTCGAGCTGGGCGGCAACAACGGCGCGATCGTCACGCCCTCAGCGGATTTGGAACTCGCCGCGCGCGGCATCGTGTTCGCCGCGGCCGGCACGGCCGGGCAGCGGTGCACCACCCTGCGCCGGCTGATCGCGCACGCCGACGTGGTCGGCCCGCTGATCGAGCGGATCGAGAGCGCGTATCAGCAACTGCGCGTGGGCAATCCGCTCGAAGACGGGGTGCTGGTCGGCCCGCTGATCGACGGCCGCTCCTACACCGCGATGCGGGCCGCGCTGGACCGGGCACTCGCCGACGGCGGCGAATTGATCTGCGGTGGTGAACGAGTCGACGGCTTCGGCGACGACGCCTACTACGTGCGCCCCGCCATCGTGCGGATGCCCGCGCAGACCGCCGTGGTGCGCGAGGAGACCTTCGCGCCGATCCTCTACGTGCTCACCTACCACGACTTCGACAGCGCGATCGCCATGCACAACGAAGTGCCGCAAGGGCTTTCGTCCGCCGTGTTCACCTCCGACCAGCGCGAGGCCGAACGCTTCCTCGCCGCCGACGGATCCGACTGCGGCATCGCCAACGTCAACATCGGCACCTCCGGCGCCGAGATCGGCGGCGCGTTCGGCGGCGAGAAGCAGACCGGCGGCGGCCGCGAATCCGGTTCGGACTCGTGGAAGGCCTACATGCGCCGCGCCACCAACACCATCAACTACTCCGCCGAACTCCCCCTCGCCCAAGGGATCAAGTTCGGCTGACCCCCTCCCGCCGGGGCCCGCGCCGGGCCCCGGCACCCCACCCCACCAGGCGTTTTCGCATCCTGCCGATCTATGTGTAAGGTTGAGAACACCCGACGCGGGGTGGAGCAGCTCGGTAGCTCGCTGGGCTCATAACCCAGAGGTCGCAGGTTCAAATCCTGTCCCCGCTACTCAGTAGCTCAGGTCGGCCAGTGTTTCACTGGTCGGCCTGAGCTTTTGCTTGGCCGAATATCCACTATCGACGACTATCTCCAGGATGTCCGCATCCTCCACGGTTCATCCGGAGCCTGGGTGATTGTCCGATACCGCACTAGCATGACTTGCGTGGACGACCCTGCGTTGCTCGCCGTATCGAGAATTAGCAGGGTGCGATCGATCGTCTGCTGCCTGGCTGTCGTCGGCGCATTGGCACTGCGATTCTCACCGCTGTACTTTTGGGAATCGTTGGTCGCCTACGACATTGCGGCAGCCGTCGTGACCAGCGGTGCGATAGTCGTGGCCACGTTGTCGATAATGCTTGCCCGGCGTTCTCGGACCGCGCGGGCGCTGTCCATCTTCGTTGCGATTTCGCCATGCTGTCCTGCGCGCTGCAAGCGGCGAAGATCTACTTCGCGCACCTCGGCCATGCCGACCTGGTATTCGACAATCACGTACTGACCATCCCGGAACATGCGCGCTGGCGCCTCGGCTACTACAACGTCCCTCTCGGAATAACCTACGGAGCCGAAATCCTGCTGCTGGCACTATGTCTGACGCTGTCGGCGGTTGCCACCGCCTCACTCAAGGGAGTTCTTTTCGGGCGGCGGCCAAGTGGGCGGAGATGAGGGTGTCGATGAGGACATTGAGGTCCAGCCAGGGGAAGCTGGGGCGGTCTTGGCGGAGGGTGATGAGGCCGTGCATGGCTGCCCAGAGGCAGGTGGCGGTGGCGGTGGGGTTGGTGCTGCCGCAGGACTCGGCCGTGTCGGCGAGGAGTCGGAACAGGGGTAGGCCGGGTAGTTGGGCGTCGGTGGGTTCCCAGCCGGGGGTGCCTGCTGTGCCGAACAATACGCGGTAGTGGCCCGGGTTGCGCAGGCCGTATTCGCAGTAGGCGCGGCATATTTCGGCGAGGCGGGTGGGGGCGTCCGTCGCGGACGCGGTCGACAGCGCCGCGCGTAACTCGGCGAAGCGCACCTCGTATACCGCGGTGAGCAGTTCGCGGCGGTCGGCGAAGTGCAGGTACACGCTTTGCGGCGCGATACCGGCGGCTCGCGCGACCGCCCGCAGCGACAGCGATTCCTGGCCGTCCAACGTTTCCAACAGGCGACTCGCCGCCGCCACGAGTTCCTCGCGCAGGCGGGCGCCCTCGCCACGGCGGTTGCGATCCCGCGCGGTGTCCTTCTTCGCCGTCACCCTTGACATGCTAGCAGGACGGGTGTCAACTGACAGATGTCAGCAGACAACTGTCTTGTTAGGAAAGCCCATGTCTGTCACCGTGACTCGCGTCGTGCACGCCAGCGTCCTGCTCGACTTCGGCGGTGCCCGGATCCTCACCGATCCGTGGCTGTCCGAGCGCCGCTTCTACCACCAGGGCGAGCCGCGCGGCATCGCCACCGCCGCCGATCTTCCGGAGCTGGCAGGCATCGTGATCAGCCATGCCCACTACGACCACTGCGACCTCGGAGCGTTGCGGAGCTATCCGGACAAGAATGTGCCGTTCGCCGTCGTGCGCGGTCTCGCAAAGCAGGTACGCGCGGCGGGATTTCACAACGTCATCGAGTTGGACACTTGGCAGTCAACCCATCTCGGTGCCGTCGAGGTGACCGCCACACCCGCCAGCCACGGCGTACCCGAGGTCACCTTCGTACTACGCGCCGACGGCCGCAGCGTCTTCTTCGGCGCGGACACCCTCCGCATCGCCGAACTCGACGAAATCGCCCACTGCTTCGGCGAATTGGACCTGGCCCTCCTGCCCATCAACGGCTTGCGCATCCGCCCCGCCTTCAACCATCAGGTCGTCATGGACGCCACCGAAGCCGCCGACCTCACCCGAGCCCTGCGCCCCCGCCTCGCCGTTCCCATCCACTACGCCTTCACCAGCGGCCCCCTCGGCGACCGCCTCATGACCAAATCCACCCGCAACCGCCCCGACCTCTACCGCGACGCCGCCACCGCCCTCGCCCCCGACACCACCGTCCACATCCTCACCCCTGGCCAACCTCTCGCCCTGTGAACCATCCGGCGATACCCTCCGTCGCCGGCTCGACAACGCCGCACGCACGGATGATCACGTCACAGTTCACGATCCCGCGAATCTGCACAACTGCAGGGTTCTGCTGCGCAGCGCCCCGAGGCTGATTTTGTCGCCTCCAGAACCATTGGCACGCAAGGGTTCCAGGGACGGTAGACCCGCCTGCTCGGCTCTGTCGTTGAGCGCATAAGACTTGCCGTCCGGCGCAGTGAACACCGCCTGCTCGCCCGCGCGGCATTCGATGGTGCCGTGGTCGACCGTGAAAGGCCATAGGGCACCGAGGTTTTCGGCGGCCACGGCCTGGCTGCTGGACGTCGGCTCTGGCAGCGGTACGGGGCTCGCATGGGAGGGGTTCGGCCGCCCAGATCCTCCGCCGCACGCGCCGATCGACAGGACACCGCAGCAGATCGCCAGCACCGCTGGAATCTTCGACATCATCTCTTCCTCCCCACAGCATCGGTATTCGATTACCGGTGTTCTCGCACGCGTGCCGAAGGTCTCGGCACTTACTATGCTTCGACGCCCGGACAAAACGCATGGTTCCCACGCGCCATGTTTCAGATCGGTGAGCTACGTCACCTCTACAACTACCCCATCGACCGCCGGCCGTACGCGCGTAAATCGAACGAAGACAACGGGAGTCGCCGTCACCGCGTCATTCCGTGATGATCTCGTCCAGGAACACATCGAGTCGGGCAATCACGTCGCGAGAGGTGAGGTGGCCCGCGAGTCGTTGCAGGCTGAGGCCGTCCACCAGCGCGTGGAGACGCTGCGCGAGCACGTCACTGGGGAGAGCCGGTACGACCAGTGCGTTCATGGCGGACAGATCCGAGATCAAACGATGGCACAGCTCGTACATCTGACCGAAGTGTTTGCGTTGGACGGCGGCGAGGTGCGGGTTGCTGAGGCCTAGGACTACGAAGGAAAAAGCTATGGCGGACTCGGTGATTCGGCGGTCGTCGAGGGGCATGGTCTCGTGCAGGATGGCGCGGAAGATGTCGCGGGCGGAGCCGGTGCGGGGCAGGGCGGCTATGCGGGTGGTGACGCGGGTGATCACCTCCTCGCAGGCGAAGGCCAGGAGTTCGGCGCGGGTGGCGAAGTAGTGCCGTAGGGCGCCGGAGGACCAGCCAGCCTCGGCGGCTACCGAGCGGATGGAGATCTCGTCGATGCCGTCGCGGGCGATGACGCGCCAGACCGCCTCGGCGAGTTCCACGCGGCGGCTCTGGTGGTCCACGATCTTGGGCATGGGCTTATTTTCGCACAGTCGTGTTATCTTTTATTCAGCTCGACTGTGCGAAAAAGGAGAGACATGTGATTGCGCTGATCATCGGCTGTGAGATCGGTTTCTGGGTGCTGCTGCTCATCGGGCTGGCGGTCCGCTACCTGACCTCGGCGCGGCGGCTGAGCAACGTCCTGCTCGCCTCGGTTCCGCTGGTCGACGTCGTGCTGCTGGCCGCCTCGGTGATCGACCTGCGGCGCGGCGGCGAAGCGTCGCTCACGCACGGCCTCGCGGCGATCTACATCGGCGTGTCGATCGCGTTCGGCTCGCAGATGATCGACTGGGCTGACCAGCGATTCGCACATCGTTTCGCCGGCGGGCCCGCGCCGATCCGTCCGCCCAAAGCGGGACGCGAGCACGCCGCCAGGGAGCGCGGCCAATGGCTCAAACATCTACTGGCCTATGCCGTGGCCGCCGCCGTACTCGGCGTGTTCACCCTGCTCGTCGGCGATACCGACCGCACGGCCCCGCTGTGGGGCGTCATGGCCCCGTGGACCTTGATCCTCGCCATAGATTTCGTGGTCTCGTTCAGCTACACCATCATGCCGCGCCGCTCGTAATCGAACACCGGAAAATCTAACCGTCCCGCGCGAGTGCTTCGTCGACAATGCCTTGGAGGTCTATTCCCGACTCAGCACGGACGTAGGCAACGTCATCATTCTTATAATTGAAAGCCCATTTAGAACCACTCCCCGGTGGGTGACGCACACCGAGCAGCGCAATGATGTCGTCCGTTGCACGCCGAGGAAATTCGACGTAGGTGGTCATACGGGCCGAGGGCTCGAGTTCGGGCAGCGGACTGCGCGGCAGTTCCACGCCCAGATCGCGCATAGCGGTAATGATGACGGCACGAGTTCCTTCGGAGCTCTCGGGTAACAATCCGCGCGTACGATCCCAGAGCACAGCCAACAGAAAGTGCACAGTGTCAGGCTCGGCAGCGCCCGAGGCGTAGGCGAAGCCCTCCGCACGCCCGTGCACCGTGTACCAGCGCGGATTAGGACTCAGCTGATCCGGCGTTTCCATGGAACCGGCTCGGCTCAACCATGTTTCGACAACCTCTGCGTCGACACCCGCCCGCTCCAGAGCCTGCCGCGCCACATCGCCGCTGTCACCGCGCAGCACACCCAGCAGTGCGTGCTGCGGACCGATCCAGCCGTGGTTCAAACGCATCGCCTCGCCGGCTGCGAGATTGAGCAGATTCATGCATTCATGGTGCACGAATCGACCGCGCCCGGCTATACCACCGGGCCAGTATGACAGGCCACCATCGCACAATTGGCAGTTGCATGTCAGCGACGTGAAGATCGCCCACCGTAATTGTGCCCCATGACGTTTGGCAGCGGCAGTCCATTCCACCCGGCACATCGCACTGTTAACGTCGCTTTCGATCGACGCCGAACACGCGCCGACGCAAGAAAGAAAGTCATACGCTCATGAATAAAATACGCTTTGCTGCCGCGCTCGCCGGAATTGCCGCTGGCGCAACCGTTCTCGGCCTGCCCGCGCAAGCGTCCGCCGACACGGCAATTCCGGCACCCACCGCGATTGTCGCCCAGTACACGCCGGGCACGTTCGAAGCGGTCGATATGTACTGCTCCGGCGGCCTGGACGGAAAGGTCGTCTGGCTGCAAGGCGCATTCCACGAATGCAAGTACGTCGACGGTCACGGCTTCGTGTGGGTCCCCACGTCCTGATAGGAAAAAGCGGCCCGGAACCAGGGAGGTTCCGGGCCGCTTTCCATATGCCCGGGAGCGTGGCCTATACGCTCGACCAGGCGCGCGGTCTACTGCCCAGCCGCGCTGTCGGTTTCGACCTTCGGCGGCTCGATACCGAGGTCGCGCAGGCTGTTTCGGTACAGCTCGACATTGGCGAGCTTGATGTCCTCGTAGCCGCGCACGGTGTCGGCGAGGGCGGCGGCTTGGACCGCGCGGTCGTAGCCTGCCTCGTCGAGCGAGTCCGCGAGGGTGGTCACCATGTCGGTGTAGTGGGCGAGCAGCGCCCGCTCCACCCGGCGCACATGGGCGTACCCGAAGGGATCGAACTTGGTGCCGCGCAAGCGCTTTCCCTTGGCGAGGAGCTTGAGCGCGACGTGCCCGCGCGGGCCGATGCCGATCTTCTTCTTGCGGCCCATGGCCCGCAGCACCGGCGGGTGCAGCCGGTAGGTGAGGTTCGCCCCCTCGGGCAGCTGGCCGGCGACCTCGTCGAGGAAGGCCGGGTCGGTCAGGCGGCGCGCCACCTCGTACTCGTCCT
>NZ_BAGH01000078.1 GCF_000308715.1 Nocardia tenerifensis NBRC 101015 | reverse complement strand
GGGCGGGCTGTGCTGCGTGAAGTACGGCGTGACAACCGATTACGTGCTCGGCATGGAGGTGGTGCTGGCCGACGGGACGGCGCTGCGGCTCGGCGGGCCACGGCTCAAGGACTCGGCCGGGCTCTCGCTGACCAAGCTGTTCGTCGGCAGCGAGGGCACGCTCGGCGTGATCACCGAGCTGACGCTGCGCCTGCTGCCCGCGCAACCCCCGCAGAGCACGGTCGTCGCGACCTTCGCCACGCTGAGCGCCGCCGTCGACGCCATCCTGGCCATCACCGGCGAATTGCGGCCCTCCATGCTGGAGTTCATGGACTCGGTCTCGATCAACGCGGTCGAGGACGAGCTGCGCATGGGGCTGGATCGCGACGCGGCGGCGCTGCTGGTCGCCCGCTCGGACGCGCCGGGCGAATTCGCAAGGCGCGAAGCGGAAATCATGGTGGCCGCGTGTGAGAAGGCGGGCGCTGCCGAGGTTTTCCACACCGAGGATCCCGAGGAGGGCGAGGCCTTCACGGCCGCACGGCGTTTCGCGATTCCGGCGGTGGAGAAACTCGGCACGCTGCTGCTCGAGGATGTCGGCGTTCCGCTGCCGCGCCTGGGTGACCTGGTGAGCGGCGTCGCCGAGATCGCGCGACGCAACGACGTGACCGTCTCGGTGATCGCGCACGCCGGCGACGGCAATACGCACCCGCTGATCGTGCACGACCCGGACGACGCCGCCATGACCGAGCGGGCGCACCGCGCCTTCGGCGAGATCATGGATCTGGCCATCGCGCTCGGCGGCACCATCACCGGTGAGCACGGCGTAGGGCGGCTGAAGAAGGCTTGGCTGCCCGATCAACTCGGGGCCGACGTGATGGCGCTGACCCACCGCATCAAGGACGCGCTCGACCCGCACGGCATTCTCAATCCCGGCGCAATTCTCTAGTCCACGGAACATTTCCGGACGCGAAGGAGTTTTACCAGATCATGACCACCAGGCTCGAGCACAACGTCGCCGATACTCGCTTCGAGATCTATCTCGACGACACCCTGGCCGGCTACGCCGACTACGCCCAGCGTGACGATCCGAAGGTCCGCGATTTCCACCACACCATGACCTTTCCCGAATTCCGCGGGCGCGGGGTCGCGGCGCAGGTGGTCGAGTTCGCGCTGAAAGACTCGCGCGACAACGGCTACTCCGTCATCCCGACCTGCTGGTACGTGGAGAAGTACATCGGCGAACACAGCGAATACGCCGACCTGGTCAAGTAATTCGCACGGGCGCCGAGAACTTCTCGCGCCCGGTCAGCGGCTCCGGTGAGCTCGCCGCGCTATTCGCCATGACGCGAATCGGCGAGCCGTGCCGATGGGCACCGTGGTCAGCTCGGGGAATTCGCGCCGAGCATGCGGTAGCCAGGATGAACGCCCGGTGATAGATCCCGGGCGGCGGCCAAACGTGCCAGTAGATCGGCGAATTGGCGATATTCCGCGTCCGACAGTTCCGCGGTCAGTTCCGTTTCGTGCGCCACCGCCACTTTCGCCACCCGGGCAAGCGCCTCGCGGGCCGCAGGCGTCAGATGCAATTCGTGATTACGACGGTCGGTGACGCTACGGCGACGTTCGATCAGCCCCTTCCGGTCCAGGGGATCGATGAGGGCGACGACGCGGCTCGGGACGACACCCAACTCGGCGGCCAGTGCGCGCTGGCTGCGCCCCGGCTCGGCCGCGATCATGCGCAGAATGCCGACTTCCGGTGGGGTGAGCCCGATTTCGGCGATGCGCTCGGTGAAGCGCTGGCTCGCGTGCGCGCCGAGCTGGGCGAGCTGAAAGGCCACCGCGCGCATGGGCCGCGCCTGCCCGACACCCTCTTGCTCCGATTCGGCCACGCGGTTATCGTACCCATCGAGTAGTCGTTCACCTATGCGAACGATTCACGTTTGAGAACGGATCGCCATGGCGCTGTCAGCTCCCACTCCCCTCGATCGACCAGCGACAAGCCTCGAACCACCGCTCGGCCCGCTCGCAGCCGCGGCGGCGACACTGTTCGTCGCCGGGCTCGTCGTCAGCACTGTTCAGGCGGGCGGAAACCCGTTCCCCTCGCCTTTCGGAGCGGCCGACGACGCGCTCGCCTACTTCCGCGACCATCCCGGCGCCGTGCGCACCGGCGCGGTGCTGCAATTCGCGAGCGCCATACCGCTGACCCTCTACGTGGCCGCCGCCACGGCCCGGGTGCGGCGGCTGACCGACGGGTTCCCGGCCGCCCTCACCACGGTCGGCGGGACGCTCGCCGCCGCCTTCCTGCTCTGCTCCGGCGTGGTCAACTGGGTGCTGACCGTGCCCGAGGTGGCGACCGAACCCGCGCTGCTGCGGGCCGCGCACACGCTCGCGTTCCTGTTCGGCGGTCCCGGAAACGTCGTGGCCACCGGCCTTTTCATCGCGGGAATCGCGCTCAGCGCCTGGCCGGGGCGGCGGGTCGCACGGTGGCTGCTGATCACAGGGCTGGTGATCGCGGTCATCGCGCTGTGCACCACCGCCTCGCTCGCCGTGACCGGCGCGGCCTTTCTCCTGCCCATCGCCCGCTTCACCGGGATGGCCTGGCTGATCGCCGTCGGCTTCCTGCTACCCCGCGCCTAGGCCCTGTCTCGAAGTCCGGCCGGATGCATCCGGTGGCTGGATCGTCGCCTGGCAAGGCGGAGGAGGAGCCGATACCGGGTTTGTATCGGCGACGACGACAACGCGGCCAGGCGGCGATCCAGCCACCGGAGGCGCCGGATGGGACTTCGAGACAGGGCCTAGCCCTCCGGAAGGAACATCATGAATACTCAGATGGCGGCCAAACTCGCCCGATTCCAGCGGCCCGAACTGTCGCTGCCCTACCTGAACGGCGTGGACGATGCCGTCATCGCGGCACTGTTCGGGCTCACGGCCGACGAATATCGTTCACTGCGTGCAGATTTCGCCGAGCAAGCCGGTTCGACGGCCGCAGACCTGCTGGCGGAACCCGGGTTCGCGGAGCAGGTGGACCGGATACCCTTCGGCACAGGAGCCCACGTGGCGGTTCTCGGCGAAAGCAGTGCCGCCGACCGGCTTTCGTGGTTCGAGATTCTGCGTCACCTGATCGCGCTGCGTCGACCGGACGACGCGATCACCTTCACGAACCTGGCCGTGTCCGGCGCGACCACCACGCAGACGCTGAAAGGCCTTGCGGCCCTCGGTTTCCGACGTCCGGACTGGGTGCTGTGCCAACTCGGCGCCAACGACGCGCAGCGCCTCGGCGCCGACGGGCCACGCGTGGTGAGCGCCGAGGAGATGGCCCGAAACCTGACCCTGCTGCACGACGAGGGCGTGCGGCTGACCGACGCCCGTTGGATCTGGATCACGCCCCACGACATGGACGAGCAGCGGATCGCCTCGTTCCCGCCCTTCCAGCAAGCCCAGATCAGCTGGCGCGCAAAGGATCACGAGGAAACAGCCCGGACCCTGCGCGACCGGCCCGAACCGGTGATCGATACTCTCGCGGTCACCCGACCCAGCTCAGGCCATCAACTGTTCGAGCCGGACGGCGTTCATCTCACCCCCGCCGGTCAGGCCGCGGTCGCCCGCACCGTCGTATCGTCGCTCGCCACCCTCCCCTGACACACGAAAAGGCGGTGCCGAGAACGAATCTCGGCACCGCCTTCGTCGAAACACTCAGCGCAGCAGCGCGCGGCTCATGACCAGACGCTGGATCTGGTTGGTGCCCTCGTAGATCTGGGTGATCTTCGCGTCGCGCATCATCCGCTCCACCGGGAAGTCGGTGGTGTAGCCGGCGCCGCCGAACAGCTGGACGGCGTTGGTGGTCACCTCCATGGCGACGTCGGAGGCGAAACACTTTGCCGCAGCCGAGATGAAGCCGAGGTTCTTCTCGCCGCGCTCGGCGCGGGCGGCCGAGGTGTAGACCATGAGGCGGGCGGCCTCGATCTTCATCGCCATGTCGGCGAGCATGAACTGGGTGTTCTGGAAGTCGGCGATCGACTTGCCGAACTGCTTGCGGTCCTTGGTGTAGGCGATGGCCGCGTCGAGCGCGCCCTGGGCGAGGCCGACGGCCTGCGCGCCGATGGTCGGGCGGGTGTGGTCGAGGGTCTGCAGCGCGGTCTTGAAGCCGGTGCCCGGCTCGCCGACGATGCGGTCACCCGGCACCCGGCAGTTCTCGAAATACAGTTCCGCCGTGGGGGATCCCTTGATGCCGAGCTTGTGCTCGAGCGGGCCGACCACGAAACCCTCGTCGTCCTTGTGCACCAGGAACGCCGAGATGCCGTTGGCGCCCTTGTCCGCGTCGGTCACCGCCATGACGGTGTACCAGGAAGACTTGCCGCCGTTGGTGATCCAGCACTTGGAGCCGTTGAGGATCCAATCGTCGCCCTCCTGCTTGGCGCGGGTGCGCATGCTGGCGGCGTCGGAGCCGGCCTCACGCTCGGACAGCGCGTAGGAGGCCATCTCGCCGTTGACGATGTCGGCGAGCACCTTCTGCTTGAGCTCCTCGGAACCGTTGAGGATCAGGCCCATGGTGCCGAGCTTGTTGACCGCGGGGATGAGCGAGGAGGAACCGCACACGCGGGCGACCTCCTCGATCACGATGCAGGTGGCCACCGAGTCGGCGCCCTGGCCGCCGTAGGCCTCCGGGACGTGCACCGCGTTGAAGCCGGCGGCGTTGAGCGCGGTCAGCGCCTCCTCCGGGAAGCGGGAGTTGCCGTCGACGTCCTTGGCGTGCGGCGCGATCTCCTTCTCCGCCAGACCACGGATGGCCGCGCGCAGTTCGTCGTGGAAGTCCTCGAGCTTGAACAGGTCGAAATCGGGGTTTCCCGCCATGGGGCTCACTCCTGGTCGTCGGTACATGTCGGCACTCAGTGCCACACTGTTCTTGAGTATACGCCTGGACAGGTCGCAACATGCGGATACTTGCTGGCACTCAGTGTCAGATTGGTCGCACCCGATCGTGGTCACAGACTACCGAGTTTGCGGGCCACCAGATCGGCGACCTGCCGGGGCGGGGTATCGCGCGGGAAGACCGCGACGACCAGCTCGTCGGCGGCTGGGCGGGCCGGGCCGCGCGGAATCGCGGCCAATTCGACGCGCAGGTCCGCGGCGCCCGCGTCCGACTCCCCGCGCACCATGCGCCGGAGCAGATAATTGTGCGTCGCGGTGACGGCGGCGGTGTACTGCACCCGCGCCAGATCCGGAATCTCGGGCCGGCGGTCCCGCAGGTAGTCGGTGAACAGCCGCTCGTACCGGAACACGGTCACGATCTCGCGCTCACGCAGCGCGGGCACCCGCCGCACCACCTGATAGCGCCGCGCCGCGATCTCACGCCACTGCGTGAACCGCTCGAACACCTGAACAACGGCCTCGCACACCGTGTCCCACGGATCCCCCCGCGACGCCGCCAGAAACTCCGCCGCCTGCGCCAGCTGCGACTCGTGATCGGCGAAGATCACGTCCTCCTTCGACCGGAACTGCCGAAAGAACGTCCGCCGCGAAATCCCCGCCGCCTCCGCGATCTCGTCGACCGTGGTCGCCTCATACCCCTTCTCCGCGAACAACCGCAACGCCTGATCAACCACCGTCAACCGAAACCGCGCAGCCTCATCCCCACCCCGCACCCGCCCCTCACCACTAGTCACCAACCCACCGTAGCGAGCCTGCCCCGACAAGAGGGGTTCCGCAGAGCGGCTAGCCGAGGAGTTTGGTGCGGAGGGCTTGGTCTTTGTCGAGGACCAGTTGTTCGAGGTTGGTTTGGAAGGTTTGCATTTGGGTGCGGAGGGTGGGGTTGTGGGCGGCGAGGATGCGGACGGCCAGGAGGCCGGCGTTGCGGGCGCCGCCGATGGAGACGGTGGCCACGGGGACGCCCGCGGGCATTTGGACGATGGAGAGCAGGGAGTCCATGCCGTCGAGGTATTTGAGGGGGACGGGGACGCCGATGACGGGCAGAGGCGTGGCGGAGGCGACCATGCCGGGGAGGTGGGCGGCCCCGCCCGCGCCGGCGATGATGACCTTCAACCCGCGGTCGGCGGCCTCACGCGCGTAGTCGAGCATGCGCTGCGGGGTGCGGTGCGCCGAGACGACGCCGACCTCGAAGCGAATCCCGAACTCCGCCAACGCCTCGGCGGCCGCCTCCATGGTGGGCCAGTCGGAGTCGCTGCCCATGATCAGGCCGACCTGCGGGGTGCTCGCGTCACTCATGGGGATCCCATCCATCGGTCCATACCGCGTGCGACATCCAATGTGCCGCTCGCTCAGCTCTTTCCCGCACCGCGGCCACGTCGTCACCGAGAATGTTGACGTGCCCGATCTTGCGGTCGGGCCGTTCGCCCTTGCCGTACATGTGCACCTTCGCGTCGGGCATCCGCGCGAACAGGTGGTGCAGCCGCTCGTCCATCGACATGGCCGGCGACTCGGCCGCGCCGAGAATATTGGCCATGACGGTCACCGGTGCCAGCGGGCTGGTGTCGCCGAGCGGATAGTCCAGCACCGCGCGCAGATGCTGCTCGAACTGCCCGGTGCGCGCGCCGTCCATGCCCCAGTGCCCGGAGTTGTGCGGGCGCATCGCCAGCTCGTTCACCAGGAGCCTGCCGTCGTGGGTCTCGAACAGCTCCACCGCCATCGCGCCGACCACGCCGAGCTCCTTGGCCAGGTTCAGCGCCAGCGTCTCCGCCTCGGCGGCGGTGTCGTCGTCGAGATCGGGCGCGGGCGCGATCACCACGGCGCACTGGCCGTTGCGCTGCACGGTCTCCACCACGGGCCAGGTCGCCGCCTGCCCGAACGGCGAACGCGCCACCATCGCCGACAGCTCGCGCTTCAGCTCGACCTTCGCCTCGGCGAGCAGCTGCGCACCGTTCGCGAGCTGCGCGGTCACGATCGCCGCGGCCTCGTCCGCCGACTCCGGCATCCACACGCCCCGGCCGTCGTAGCCACCGCGTACCGCCTTCAGCACGATCCGCCAGCCATGTTCGTCACCGAAGCGCACCGCGTCGGCGACCGAACCCACCGGCGCGAAGGCGGGCACGGGCAGCCCGAGTTCGGACAGCTTGATCCGCATGGCCATCTTGTCCTGGGCGAAGACCAGCGCGTGCGGCGGCGGCAGCACGTTCACGCCCTCGGCGACCAGCGCCTCGAGATGCTCGGTCGGCACGCCCTCGTGGTCGAAGGTCAACGCGTGCGACCCGATCGCGGCCTTGCGCAGCGCGGTCAGATCGGTGTGGCTGCCGAGCACGACCTCGGGACTGACCTGGGCGGCCGGGTCGTCCGGGTTCTCGGCGAGCACGCGTAGCCGCTGGCCGAGCGCGATCGCGGCCTGGTGCGTCATGCGCGCCAGTTGGCCACCGCCGATCATCGTGACGGTGGGCATAGCGGAAAGATCGAAGGACCGGGCAATGCTCACGTCGGACAATATTGTCACAACCGGCGGAAATGCCCTTACGCGGGCGTGTCGCGGCGGTGATCGCCGGAGGCCGCCCCCACCTGTGCGACCGGCGGCACCCACCCGGGGTGGCGGTACACTCGGCCTCGTGTCATTCGTCGACGACGTGGTGAGCGTCCTCCCCAAGCCGCTCGCGGAGATCGCGTACCGGCATCGGGAACTGATCAAGTTCGCCATCGTCGGTGCGACGACCTTCGTGATAGACAGCGGCATCTTCTACGCGCTGAAGTGGACCGTGCTCGCCGAGAAGCCGGTCACCGCGAAGATCATCTCCGGTGTCATCGCCGTGATCGCCTCCTACATCCTGAATCGCGAATGGTCCTTCCGTAACCGCGGCGGCCGCGAACGCCACCACGAGGCCCTGCTGTTCTTCGCGGTCAGCGGCGTCGGCGTGGTCCTCGCCTTCATCCCGCTGTGGATCTCCAGCTACGTCTTCGACCTGCGCCAACCCGATGTCAGCTTCACGGTCGAGAACATCGCGGACTTCATCAGCGCCTTCATCATCGGCAACCTGCTGCAGATGGCGTTCCGGTTCTGGGCCATGCGCCGCTGGGTCTTCCCCGACGAGATGAACGAGATCGCCGCCGAGTTCGAAGACCTGGTCGAAGAGGAATTCCGCCGCAACTGAGCTCACCGCGGCTCGGTGACCACCGCGTTCTGCGTGCGATATGCCGAGGATCCCAGGAACACCGCGAACAACGCGGGCCTGCGCCGCTGCAACTCCAGCCGTCCGCCGTCGGCCTCCACCAGCGCCCTGGCCAGCGCGAGCCCGACACCGGTCGAGCCGCCCGCAGAGAAGCCGCGGTCGAAGATGTGCGGGGCGAGTTCGTCGCGCACGCCGTCGCCCTCGTCGGCCACCTCGACGCACACCAACGGCTCCCGATCGACCCCCGGCCGCACGGTGCGCACCGACACCGTGCAAGTCCCGCCGCCGTGCATGAGCGCGTTGTCCACGAGCACCGAGACCGCCTCGCGCAGGCGCGATCCGGTGATCGGCGCGCGCAGCGACTCGTCTCCGGTGAGCGTCAGCGACCGGCCTTTCTCGGCGAACGGATGGGTCCATTCGGCGACGACGCCGCGCAGCTCGTCCATCACCGGCACCGGATCGAGATCGGCGGCGTCCTCGTCGCGCGAGGCCCGCACCAGGTCGTCGATCGCCGCGGTGAGC
>NZ_BAGH01000079.1 GCF_000308715.1 Nocardia tenerifensis NBRC 101015 | reverse complement strand
CCGGGTTCGTGACATCGTTCGCGCCGATGACGAGAGCGACATCGGTGCGCGAGAACTCGCCGTTGATGTCGTCCATCTCCTTGAGCGCGTCGTAGGAGACCTCGGCCTCGGCCAGCAGCACGTTCATGTGGCCGGGCATGCGACCCGCGACCGGGTGGATGGCGTACTTGACCTCGACGCCCTTGGCCTCGAGCAGCGCCGCCATCTCCTTGACCGCGTGCTGGGCCTGGGCGACGGCCATGCCGTAGCCCGGAACCACGATCACCTGGTTGGCGTAGGCCATCTGGATCGCGGCGTCGGCCGCCGAGGTGGCCTTGGCCTGCTTGGCCTCGCCGTCCCCGCCCGCGCCGGGAGCCGTTCCGCCGCCGCCGAATCCGCCCGCGACGATGGCCGGGATGGACCGGTTCATCGCCTTGGCCATCAGGTTGGTCAGGATGGTGCCGGACGCGCCGACGATCATGCCCGCCACGATCATCGCGGTGTTGTTCAGCGCCAAACCGGCTGCGGCGGCGGACAATCCGGTCAGCGCGTTGAGCAGCGAGATGACCACGGGCATGTCCGCGCCGCCGATCGGCAGCACCACCGCGAGGCCGAGCACGCCGGCGAGCACGAGCACCGCGATCATCCACAGCTGCGACACACCGTCGTTCGTGGCGCCGACGCCGATCACGACCGCCGCGGCGATCGCGCCGAGAAGCAGCAGCAGATTCAGCGGCTGCTGCAGTTTGCCGAGCCCGATCGGCCGGCCGGGCAGGATCTCCTGCAGCTTGCCGAACGCGATCAGCGAGCCCCAGAACGAGACCGAGCCGATGATCGCCGCGAACAGCGAACCGACGACGATGTGCACCGTCGGCTCCTCGTCGAAGCGCGAAAAGCCTTGGCTGTTGATGAATTCCGACCACGCGATGAGCGCGACCGTGCCGCCGCCGACGCCGTTGAACGCGGCGACCAGCTGGGGCATAGCGGTCATCTTGGTGAACTTGGCCGGCGGCACGCCGAGGGCGATACCGACGACGAGGCCGGCGATGATCAGGATCCAATTGCTGGTGTGCCGCACCGAGATCAGGGTCGCGACGACGGCGATGAACATGCCGACGGCGGCGATCAGGTTGCCGCGCACCGCGGTCTTCGGACCGGTGAGGCCCATCAGACCGTAGATGAACATGGCGAAGGCCACGATGTAGAGGCCGTTGACCAGGTAGGTCACATTGTCGAAGGTATGCATCACTTCTCCGCCTTCGCCGGGGTGGCCTTCTTACCCTTGAACATGCCGAGCATCCGGTCGGTCACCACGAAACCACCGATGACATTGAGGGTTCCGAACACGACCGCGACGAACAAAATGATCTGGGTCAGGATCGACGGGTCCTGCACATTGCCGAGGGTGACCAGCGCGCCGAGCACGACGATGCCGTGAATCGCGTTGGTACCGGACATGAGTGGGGTGTGCAGGGTGTTGGGCACCTTGGAGATGACGGCGAAGCCGACGAACCCGGACAGCACCAGGATCGCAATATTCGCCAGCAGTTCGGTGTACATCAGGCTTCTCCCTCACGGGTCACGCAGGAGTCGGCGAGCACCTGGTCGCTGAAGTCGGGCGCGAGCTTCCCGTCGACCAGCATCAGTTCCAGCAGCGCCGAAATGTTCTTGGAGTACAGCTCGCTGGCGTGCTCGGGCATGGTCGCGGGCAGGTTCAACGGCGAGGCGATGGTCACCTCGTGCTTGACCACGATCTCGCCCGGCTCGGTGAGCTCGCAGTTGCCGCCGGTCTCCCCGGCCAGGTCGACGATGACGCTGCCCGGCTTCATGCCCTCGACCGCGGCGGCGGTCACCAGGCGCGGCGCGGGGCGCCCGGGCACCAGCGCGGTGGTGATCACCACGTCGAAGCCCTTGATCGCGTCCTCCAAAGCCTGTTGCTGCTTTGCCTTTTCGTCGTCGGTGAGCTCGCGGGCGTAGCCGCCCTCGCCGGCCGCGTCGATGCCGAGGTCGAGCCACTGCGCGCCGACCGAGCGCACCTGATCGGCGACCTCGGGCCGCACGTCGTAGCCGGTCGTGCGGCCGCCGAGGCGCTTGGCGGTGGCCAGCGCCTGCAGCCCGGCCACGCCGACGCCCAGCACCAGCACGGTCGCGGGCTTCACGGTGCCCGCCGCGGTGGTGAGCATGGGGAAGAAGCGGGTCGACTCCGAGGCGGCCAGCAGCACGGCCTTGTATCCGGCGACGTTGGCCTGCGAGGACAGCGCGTCCATCACCTGCGCGCGCGAGATCCGCGGGATCGCCTCCACCGCGAACGCTTGCACGCCAGCGGATTTCAGCTTGCCGATCTGGTTCTCCGCGTTACGCGGGGCCAGGAAGCCGATCAGGGTCTGTCCGGCGGACAGCTTGGCCACCTCGGCGTCGCTGGGCGGGGCGACCTTCACGACCACCTCGGCCGACCACGGATCGCCGATCGTCGCGCCCGCCGCCTCGTAGTCGCTGTCGGGAATGAGTGCGCCGAGCCCGGCCCCGGACTCGATCACCACCTGCACGCCCTGCTTCAGCAGGGACGGAATGATCTTCGGCACCAATGCGACACGTCGTTCGCCCGCGTTGGACTCGCGAACGACTCCGACACGCGCGCCGCGTGGCGATTCGTCGCCTACGCTCTGCGTTGTCTCCACTATGTCAATTCCTTCTCGTGCTGAGCTTCAGGCATCAGATGGGACGACCGGACGATGTTACTTAAGAGTAAGGTCGCCCAAATCCTCGCAACTGTACCTGCCGCTTTGTGCGGATCGCTGAGACGCCCGTCACAAGATCATGCCTGATTCCGCCGCTATGCCGGATTCCCCAGAACATCGTTGATCACCTCCGCGGCCGGCCGTTCGGATGAGCGCCGATATTGATGCTTGTCGCTCGCGGTGGCCGCGACAAGAGCGAACCCGCGGGTCCATTACTTACCCGTAGGTTCGGCAGCAGGTCAGGACGCGGCGGCGAACGCGGACAGTGACCTGGGTCATACGCGTTTCGCGTGCGGGGGTGTTCCGCACCGCTCGTACGCCGTAAGGTCCAGCGTTGTGAACGACTGCGTCTTCTGCCGCATCGTGGCAGGCGAGGCCTCGGCGGCGAAGGTGTACGAGGACGACGTCCTCTGCGCCTTCCTCGATATCCGGCCCATCGCCCGCGGCCACATGCTGGTGGTGCCGAAACAGCACGCCGCCGAGCTCGCGGAGCTCGAACCCGAACTCGGTGCGCAGGTGTTCCGTGCCGGGCATCGCCTCGCGCTGGCCGTCCGGCGCGGCGGCCTCGCCGCCGACGGCGCCAACCTGCTGCTCAACGACGGCGCCGCGGCCTTTCAAACCGTCGCCCACGTGCACCTGCACGTGATCCCGCGCCGGCACGGCGACAAGTTCCGGTTCGCCGCCGGGTTCGTACTGCGCCGCCCGCACGACGCGCAATCCACCGCCGCGGCCGTGCGGGCCGGGCTCGCGGCGCTGGAACGCGACGAGAAGGCGGCCCACAATAGAGGCTCGGGCAGGCGAGGCCCGGACGAAGGAGCGCAGGAATGACCGACCCGACCCTGGACCGGACCGAGCTGACGACCCTGCTGTCCGAGCAGTGGGACGCGATCGCCGCGCTGGTCGCCGACATCGACGAAACCCAGTGGCGCGCACCGACATCACTGCCCGGCTGGACCGTGTTCGACGTGGTCGCGCACGTAGCCGGCACCGAGTCGTGGCTGCTGGGCGAGCGCCCGCCGCCGCACGATCCGACGATCGCGAAGACCGACGTGCGCACGCTGCCGCACGTGCGCAACGAGACCGCGGTGCTCAACGAGATCTGGGTCGACCGGCTGCGGCCGATGTCGGGAGCCCGGCTGCTCGCGGAATTCGGCGAGACCATCGAGCGCAGGCGAAAAGCGCTGGCCGCCATGGGCGAACAGGAGTGGGCGGCGCTGACGCAGTCGCCGATCGGGCAGGTGAGCTACGGCCGGTTCATGCGGGTGCGGCTGTTCGACTGCTGGATGCACGAGCTCGACCTCGCCGACGCGCTCGGTGTCCGGGTGGAGGAGGGCGGCAGGCGCGGCGAGCTGGCGTTCGCCGAGTTCCTCGGCAGCATTCCGCGCGTGGTGGTGAAAAAGGGTGGCGCGCCGGACGGTTCGCGAATCACGTTCGCGCTGACCGGATCACTCGCCCGGACACTGCACATCGAGGTGGCGGGCCGGGCCGGCTACGTGGACTCGTTCGACGAGCCCGCTACCGTCGAGATCCATTTACCCTCCGCGCTTTTCGTTCGGCTCGGCGGCGGACGCACCAGCGCGGACGAGCATCTGGACGAGATCGCCATCAGCGGGGACGAGGAACTGGGGCAGCGGCTGGTGCACAACCTGGCGTTCACCATCTGATGCGACTGTTCCTGTCCAGCTACCGATTCGGGGCGCACTACGATCGGCTCGCCGCACTGGTCGGCGAGCCGGGCCGAGTCGCGTTGATCCCCAACGCCTGTGACGCCTGGCCCGACGCCTGGGCGGGCGCCGTGACCAGCGACGCCGTGCCGCTGCGCAAGCTCGGCTACGCGCCGGAGACGGTGGACCTGCGCGAATTCGTCGGCGCCCCGGCGGAGTTGGAGCGCACGCTGGCCGGTTTTCCGATGGTCTGGGTGCGCGGCGGCAACACCTTCGTGCTGCGCGCCCAATTCGCCCGCAGCGGCGCCGATCTCGTGCTGCCCGCGTTGCTCGCCAAGGACGCACTGGTGTACGCGGGGTACAGCGCGGGCGCCTGCCTGCTGACCCCGGATCTGCACGGCCTGGAGACCGTGGACGACCCCGCCGAGGTCGCACCGGTGTGCGGCATCGAACCACGCTGGGACGGACTGGGATTGGTCGATCGCCCCATCGTGCCGCACATCGACTCCCCCACCGACCCGACCGGCGACTGCGGCGCGCTCGCCGAGTCCTACCGCGCGCGGGGCGTCGCGCACTGGGCCCTCACCGACGACGACGCCATCGTCGTCGACGGTGACCGGACCGAGGTGCTGATCAGTCGATCGGGGTCATGAACGACCACAGCCGCTGCTCGAGGTCGCGCGCGCTGTAGTCGCGGTAGCCGTAGAACTGATCGGTCGGCTCGTACAGGATCTCCGCGCCCGCCGCCCGCGCGTGCCGGAAGTGCGCGTCCACGTCCTCGACGACGATGGACATGCCCTCGGTGCAGGCGCCGACGGTGAGCGGCGACTGCAGCCCGAACTGCTCGGAGACGGCGTGCAGCCAGATCACGCCGTCGCCCGCGGTGACCTCGGCGTGGTGAGCGGTGCCGTCGTCGCCTCGGGAGATCCGGCCCGGCTCCATGCCGAAGACGGTCGTCAGGTACTCGTGGGCGGCGGCGATATCGCGGTAGACGAGCGTCGGGATACGACGTTGAATCTTGGTGTCGAGCATGGCCATGTCCTCCAAAGTGTCCAGCAGCTCTCGTGTTTCGAGGCTGCGATGGTCGGTGACCGTGGCGGCCATCATGGTCAGCCGCCTGCGCAGCCGGTGCCCGACGGCGAGCCCGCGGTCCAGCTCGGCGATGTGCCGCGCCATCACGCCCGGCAGGTCCCAGGCCGGGTCGTCGAGCGCCGCCGCCACCTCGTCGAGGCGCAGGCCGAGATTGCGCAGCAGCCCGATCCGATACAACCGCTGCACGTCGTCGTTCGAGTACAGCCGGTGCCCCGCGCCGCTTCGACCGGACGGCGAGAGCAGGCCGATCTCGTCGTAGTAGTGCAGGGTGCGCACCGTCAGGCCGGTCACCGAGGCCAGCTCGCCGACCTTGAGGTATCCATTGGTGTTCGCCACGTATACGACGCTAGGACCTCACGCCGCGTGAGGTGCAAGCTCGGACTTCGGCTCGCGACGGAACACGATCCAGCGCATCGCGCTGTACATGTAGACCGCCTCGCACGCGCCGGCCAGCAGCCTGGCCAGGTGGTACTGGAGACCGAGCGCGGTGAGACCGCTGCCGACGCCGAGGATGAACGCGGCGTAGTTGATCGCGACGACCACGCCGTAGACGGCGGCCTGCCGGCCGACCGGCGCGTGCGAATGAAAGTTGAACGTGCGGTTGAGCACGAAGCTGAGCCCGAACGCACACACGTAGGCGACGGTGACCGAGAGCCACACCGGCAGGCCCCACCAGCCGTGGAACACGGTCAGCAGCAGCAGGTCGACGCCGAAGGTGAAGCTGTTGATCAGCGCGAAGCCGAGGAAGGTCGCGGGGACGAGCCTGTTCAACCCCAGCGGCAATCGCGCGACCACGGCCGCGCACCATCGGGTGAACCGATCCGCGACGGTCTCGGTGATTCTCGCCGGCTCGTGCACGCGGCCAGCCTGCCAGCGGGAGATGACCACCAGATGATCAGTCGGCGAACGAGCATTCGGCACCCTGCGGCACCACGCCGCCCCCGCGTACTAGCGTGGGTTCGT
>NZ_BAGH01000080.1 GCF_000308715.1 Nocardia tenerifensis NBRC 101015 | reverse complement strand
CGGCGCTCCCTGGCGAGCCAGGCCGCGGACTCCGCCGGCGACAACCGGCCGACCTCGAGCTGGGCCAGGCAGCGGCCCGGCCTGGTGACCGCGGGGTGCAGCCGGGACAGGTCCTCGTTGGTGGTGATCGCTACCAGCACGTCCCTGCCCTGGCCGAGCATGCCGTCGGTCAGGTTGAGCAGCCGCGAAAGGCCCTGGCCCGCCGTCTCTTTCGCCTCGCCGCGGATCAGCTCGTCGCAGTCCTCGAGCACCAGCATGCGCCAGCGCTTGGTCTCCTCGTCGCCGTCGATGCCCGCCGCGACGTCCATCAGGTAGCCGGGCTTGCCGAACATCACCTCGGGGTCCAGCACGCAGTCGAATTGACACCACGGCGCCCACGCGCGCGCCAGCGCCCGCAGCGCGGTGGTCTTGCCGGTGCCGGGCGGCCCGTGCAGCAACACCAGGCGGCCGCGCACATCGGCGGCGGTCAAGGCCATCAGCCGGTCCATGGCCCCCGCGACCTCGCCCGGATAGTTGCCGCGGATCGACGGCCACTCCGGCGCCGAGATGGTGTGGCCCCGGCGCTGCGGACCGTGGCCGCCCATGTGCCAGAAGCCCATCTCGATCGTCTCGCCCGCCTCGGGCTGCGCGGCCGCGCCCTTGATCGCCTCGGCGAGCACCGCGGCGGCCAGCTCGTCGGTCTCGGCGGTGACCTCGACCATCGCCGACCCACCCGACCAGCGGACCGCCCGCAGCGACCAGCCCGCGCCGACCACCAGCGTCGCGGCGCTGTCCTCCTCCCGCACCGTGCGCACCACCCGGCCGTGCTCCGGACGCAGCGGCGCGTCGGGGTTCACCCGCTCGAAACGCGCGATGTGCGCGTGCGGTTGGTCGCCGCGCAGGAACGGGCTCACCGCGAGGGCGTCGATCGCGTCGCGGGTGGAGTAGGCGGAGTCGACCGTGACGGCCCACGGCAGCCGCTCGGCGAGATCGGCCGAGGGCGCACTCGGGTCGATCAACCGAAGAGGCTCATTACGTGACACTCGGAGCATGATCAGGGTTATGGACCGGCCGTGTCCAGCCAATAAACGACGAAGCGTCCCTCCGCCGGGTTCGGCGGAGGGACGCTCGCGGCGAAACAGCCTGCCCTACAGCGCTTTCAGTTCCTCGGTGACGGCGCCGACGGACTTCTTCGCGTCGCCGAACAGCATGGAGGTGTGATCGGCGTAGAACAGCGGGTTGTCGATGCCGGCGAAGCCGGAGTTCATCGAGCGCTTGAGCACGATGACATTCTTGGCCTGGTCGACGTTGAGCACCGGCATGCCGTAGATCGGGCTG
>NZ_BAGH01000081.1 GCF_000308715.1 Nocardia tenerifensis NBRC 101015 | reverse complement strand
ACGATCTGACTCGTCCACTCCAACACGAAATTCCCCGCCCCGTCGATCGTGCCGCGCACCGCACTGGTCTTCCCCGGCAGCCCGCCGCCCGGTTTCGGCGCTCCCTGGTTGAACACCTGGTTGTTCCAGGTGACGCCGAGACTGCTCAGATCACCGGACAGCTGCCCGCCGTCGGAGTACAGCTGCGGCACCGCGGTCCCGCCGCCGGTCTGCGGATCGGTGGGGTTGGTCGCGGTGGCGAAATCGACGCCGTAGAACCGGACCGGCGTGGTCACCCGACCAGACCGGGCATTGCCCGCACCGTCGAAGGCCGCCGCGGGCTGCGGTTGGTACTCGCCGCTGACCAGCCCGCCGTCGCTGCCGGCGGACAGCGTGGTCACCGTCTGATCACTGCAGGCCGAGTCGCTGTTGGCCAGGTAGGGCCCGCCCGCGTCACCGGTCGGCAGGATCATCCGGAAGAAGCTGCCGGTCACCGCCCCGCCCGAGCACACGCCGGGCGACAGGGCGAAGAGTCCGTTCAGCGACGCCGAGTCCGCGTGCGCCAACGGTGCCGCGAACGTCGACAGGCCGAGGGCGGCCGCCGCGGCGGCGAGCCGATAAGAGTTTCGTCCCATGGATCGTCCTCGTGGATTCGAGCGGATGAATGTCGAAGCGCATCGCGTCCCATCGGAACCCGAGCCGGGACCGAATGTCGCCCTTTGCGTTCACGGTGAGCGGAAACCGGCCGGTTGTCTTTCCGGAATTGCCCGGGCGTGTTCGACCTGGCGCTGTGATCGGCATCACCGTAGAATTAGTTTGACGTCCTAGTATCGGGCGCCAGTGGGAATCGCCGGAGGAATACCGTGGCCGATAACAGCGCGCTCTACACGCCGTCCAACCCCGTCCGCTTCGTGACCTCGGCGGCCCTGTTCGACGGGCACGACGCCGCGATCAACATCATGCGCCGCATCCTGCAGGCGCAGGGCGCGGAGGTGATCCACCTCGGCCACAATCGCTCGGTCAGCGAGGTGGTCGACGCGGTGCTCACCGAGGACGCGCAGGGCGTCGCGGTCAGTTCGTATCAGGGCGGTCACGTCGAGTACTTCGAGTATCTCGCCGACGCGCTGAAAAAGGCCGGGGCCGAACATGTTCGGATATTCGGCGGTGGCGGCGGCGTCATCGTCGCCGAGGAGATCGCGCGGCTCGCCGAATCCGGCGTCACCATTTTCTCCCCCGAGGACGGCCAGCGCCTCGGCCTGCCCGGCATGATCAATCAATTGATTCGCGCCTGCGACGTCGACCTCGGCGCCGAACCGCCCGTGCCGGAGGCGGTGCTCGCCGGCGAACGCGCCGCGCTCGCCCGCGCCATCACCTGTATTCAGCAGGACGCGCTGTCCGACGCGGACCGGCAATCGCTGATCGAGGCGGCCGCCGCGCGCACGGTGCCGGTGCTGGGCATCACCGGGACGGGCGGCTCCGGAAAGTCCTCGCTCACCGACGAATTGGTGCGCAGGCTGCGCTCGGACCAGCAGGACAAGCTGCGCGTCGCGATTCTCGCGGTGGACCCGACCCGGCGCCGCGGCGGCGGCGCGCTGCTCGGCGACCGCATCCGGATGAACGCGCTCGACGGCGACCACATCTTCTTCCGCTCGCTGGCCACCCGGGGTGGGCGAGAGCTGCCGAACAATATCGCGCTGATCGTAACCGCCTGCAGGGCAGCGGGTTACGACCTGGTGATCCTGGAGACGCCGGGCATCGGCCAGGGCGACGCCGCGGTCACCGAGTACGTCGACGTGTCCATGTATGTGATGACACCGGAGTTCGGCGCCGCCTCCCAGCTGGAGAAGATCGACATGCTGGACTTCGCGGATGTGGTGGCCATCAACAAGTTCGAGCGACGAGGCGCCGCCGACGCGCTGCGCGACGTCTCGCGCCAGCTCATCCGCAATCGCGAGGAGTTCTCCGCCGCGCCGGAGGACATGCCCGTCTTCGGCACGAGCGCGGCGACTTTCAACGACGACGGCGTCACCGCGCTGTATCAGCACCTGGCCGGACTGCTGGCCGAGCGCGGCCTGCGGCTGGAGCAGGGCGTGCTCCCCCGGGTGAACACCCGCGTGTCCACGCGTTTCGCCCAGATCATTCCGCCGCCTCGCGTGCGCTACCTGGCCGAGATCGCCGAGACCGTGCGCGACTATCACGCCGCGACCGCCGCGCAAGTCGTTGCCGCACAGCGCGTGCAGCGCCTCGAGCAGGTGGCGGCGGAGCTACCCCAGGACGAGGCCGTCGCCGAGCTGGCCGAGAAGGCCCGCGCCGAACTGACTCCCGACAACGCCGCCCTGCTCGCCGAGTGGCCCGCGCTGGCCGAGTCCTACCGCGGCGACGAGCAGGTGGTGCGGGTGCGCGACCGCGAGATCCGGACCTCGCTGCGCCGAGAGACGTTGTCGGGCAACTCGATTCCTCGGGTCGCGCTGCCGCGCTTCACCGACCACGGCGAGCTGCTGCGGTTCTTGCGCGCGGAGAACCTGCCCGGCCGATTCCCGTTCACCGCGGGGGTCTTCCCGTTCAAGCGCGACAACGAGGATCCGGCCAGGATGTTCGCGGGCGAGGGCGATCCGTTCCGCACCAACCGGCGCTTCAAGGTGCTCAGCGAGTACGCCGACGCGAAAAGGCTGTCCACCGCGTTCGACTCGGTGACGCTCTACGGCCACGACCCCGCCGAACGCCCCGACATCTACGGCAAGGTCGGCACCTCCGGTGTCTCCATCGCGTCACTCGACGACATGAAGGCGCTCTACGACGGTTTCGACCTGACCGCGCCGACGACCTCGGTGTCGATGACCATCAACGGCCCGGCGCCGACAATTCTCGCGTACTTCCTGAACACCGCGATAGACCAAGCGCTGGAACGGTTCTCGGCCGCCGAGGGGCGTCCGCCGACCGAGGCCGAGGCCGCCGATATCCGGGCGAAGACGCTGGCGACGGTGCGCGGCACCGTGCAGGCCGACATCCTCAAGGAGGATCAGGGCCAGAACACCTGTATCTTCTCCACCGAGTTCAGCCTGCGCATGATGGCCGACATCCAGGAGTGGTTCGTGCGCAACGGCGTCCGCAACTTCTACTCGGTGTCGATCTCCGGCTACCACATCGCCGAGGCCGGGGCGAACCCGATCAGCCAGCTCGCCTTCACCCTCAGCAACGGATTCACCTATGTCGAGGCCTATCTCGCGCGCGGGATGAACATCGACGACTTCGCGCCGAACCTGTCGTTCTTCTTCTCCAACGGCATGGACCCCGAGTACTCGGTGATCGGCCGGGTGGCCCGGCGCATCTGGGCGGTCGCCATGCGAGATCGCTACGGCGCCAACGAACGTTCGCAGAAGCTGAAGTACCACGTGCAGACCTCCGGGCGCTCGCTGCACGCACAGGAGATGAGCTTCAACGACATTCGCACCACGCTGCAGGCGCTCATCGCCATCTACGACAACTGCAACAGCCTGCACACCAACGCCTACGACGAGGCGGTGACCACCCCCACCGAGGAGTCGGTGCGCCGCGCGCTGGCCATCCAGCTGATCATCAACCGCGAGTGGGGCGTCGCGATGAACGAAAACCCTTTGCAGGGCAGCTTTCTCATCGACGAGCTCACCGACTTGGTCGAGGAGGCGGTGCTGGCCGAGTTCGATCGGATCAGCGAGCGCGGCGGCGTTCTCGGCGCGATGGAGACCGGCTACCAGCGCGGCAAGATCCAGGACGAGTCCATGCGCTACGAGCACCGCAAGCACGACGGCTCACTGCCCATCATCGGCGTCAACACCTTCCGCAACCCGCACGGCGAGCCGAAGCACGAGATCGAACTGGCCAGGGGGACGGAGGCGGAGAAACAGTCCCAGCTGACCCGGGTCCGCGAGTTCCAGCACCGGCATCGCGATGCCGCGCACGCCGCCCTGGCCCGCCTCGAGGCCGTCGCCCGCACCGACGACAACATCTTCGAGGTGTTGATGGAGGCCGCCCGCGTCTGCACCTTGCAGCAGATCACCGACACCTTCTTCACCGTCGGGGGCCAATATCGGCGCAACGTGTGATCATCGCGCCCGAGACGGAACCGTGACCGGCCGATCCCGGCCGAATAGCGCTGTCGCCGTGTGACAATCGCCGGGGCAGGGACACCGGCGCGTTGGGACGGCGAACATGGATCTCTCGGGCATTCGGATCATCGACGCACACATCCATCAGTGGGACCCGTTCACCACACCGCGGGTGTTCAGCGGGACGGCGAAGCTGCTGAAGAGGGTGCCGCTCCCGATGGGCCTGGCCAAACGCCTCGCCCCGCGCCGAGATCGCGAGTTCATCGGCGATCCGACCGCCTACACCCGCCCCTACCTGCCCGCGGACTACCGAGCGGACGCCGGCGGCGAACCGATCGACGCGATCGTGCACATCGAGGTCGGCTGGGTCGGCAAGGATCCGCTCGCCGAGGCCGACGAGACGGCGTGGGTGGCCCGGCTACCGTTCGGCGGCGACAATCCCGAGCTCGGCGCGATCCTCGGCTGCGCGGATCCGGCGGCCCTCGAGTTCGCCGCGCTGCTCGACGCGCATCTGGCCGCCGCGCCGCTGCTGCGCGGCATCCGTTCGCACTCGGCGCATCACCCCGATCCCGGCGTGCGGCCGTACGCCGACCACGCGGGCGCGCTCGCCGCCAAGGAGTTCCTGAGCGGGTTCGAACGACTGGCCGAGCGTGATCTCTCGTTCGAGGCCTGGGTGTACTCGCACGCCATCCCGGACGTGACGGCGCTGGCCGAGCGGTACCCGGAGGTGCCGATCGTGCTGAACCATCTCGGCACTCCCGCAGGACTTTTCGGCCCGATCGGCAAGCGCACCGGCGCCGACCCCGGGCAGCGTCGCGCGCTGTCGCAGCGGTGGCGCGACGACCTCGCCGCGCTCGCCGAGCAGCCGAACGTGGTCGCGAAGGTGAGCGGGCTCATGATGCCGGTGCTCGGTCACCCGGTGCCGCCGCGCGGGACGAGCACCCCGGTACCGGTGCTGGTGGACCGGGTTCGCCCGCTCGTCGAGCACGCCCTCGACGTCTTCGGCGCCGACCGCCTGATCTGGGGCTCGAATTTCCCGGTGGACAAACCGATCACGAGCATCGCCGACAGCATCGAGGTGATCGCCACCGTAATCACCGACCACGGCGGCGGGCCGCGGGAGCTGGCGCGGATATTCCGGGACAACGCCCGGCGCGTGTATCGGATCGACCACCCGGCGTGGCGGTTCGAATGCTGTGAAGCGGACGTAGCGGTCGTTGACAAAACTACCGACCTCGCGCCTAATTGATGGCATGTGCGGCCAATTACCGGTCGGCGGCGCAGTATTTCCACGCCGACTACGGGAGGTGGCATGACCAGCAACGGAATCGACCACGAGGTGATCATCGTCGGCGCGGGTTTCTCCGGAATCGGCGCCGCGATCAAACTGCGGGAGAACGGTTTCGACGATTTCCTCATCGTCGACGACGCCGACGGTGTCGGCGGCACCTGGCACTGGAACACCTATCCCGGTATCGCCGTGGACATTCCGTCGTTCAGCTATCAGTTCTCCTTCGAACAGCGCGCCGGCTGGTCCCGCACCTACGCGCCCGGACGGGAATTGAAGGCCTACGCCGAGGCGTGCGTCGACAAATACGAGCTGCGACCGCGAATTCGGTTCAATACCACCATTACCGAGGCGGAGTTCGACGAGGACGGCTGTCGCTGGCTGCTGCGCACCGCCGACGGCGGCGAGCTCACGGCCCGCTTCGTCATCAGCGCCACCGGCGTGCTGACCCGCCCCAAGCTGCCCGAGATCCCCGGCGTCGACGACTTCACCGGCGTCACCATGCACACCTCGCGCTGGGACCATCGGCAGAGCCTGCGCGGCAAGCGGGTCGCGATCATCGGCACGGGAGCCTCTGCGGTGCAGGTGATTCCGGAGACCGCGCCCGAGGTAGACCGGCTGGTCGTCTTCCAGCGCACGCCGATCTGGTGCCTGCCCCGGCTGGATCTGCCGCTGCCCAAGCCGGTGCAGTGGGCGCTGCGGATACCCGGCGCCCGCTCGCTCACCCGGCTGATCAGCCAGACGTACGTGGAGCTCACGTTCCCGATCGCCGCGCACTATCACAAGAATCTGCCGACCGCCGCGCTCGGCGAGCGGATCGGCCTCGCCCATCTGCGCAGCCAGGTGCACGATCCGGCGACCCGCGAAAAGCTCACGCCGCGTTACGCTTTGGGCTGCAAGCGGCCGAGCTTCTCCAACGACTACCTGGCCACCTTCAACCGCGACAATGTGGTGCTGGAGACCGACCCGATCGAACGGATCACCGCCACCGGCGTGCGCACCGCCGGCGGCACCGAGTACCCGGTCGACGTGCTGATCCTCGCCACCGGCTTCAAGGTGATGGAGTCCGGCAATATGCCGACGTACGACCTGCGCGGCCTCGGCGGGCTGGACCTGGAGAAGTGGTGGGACGAGAATCGGCTGCAAGCCTATGAGGGCGTGAGCGTTCCGGGATTCCCGAACTTCTTCTCCATCATCGGACCCTACGGCTACAACGGCTCGTCCTACTTCGCACTGATCGAGAACCAGACCCGGCACATCCTGCGCTGCCTGCGGCACGCCCGCGCCGGCAACGCGACGGTGGTCGAGGTGACCCGCGAGGCCAACGACCGCTACTTCAAGGAGATGCTCGACCGGCGCGGCGGCCAGGTGTTCTGGCAGGACAGCTGCGCGGTGTCCAACAGCTACTACTTCGACAAGCACGGCGACGTGCCGCTGCGGCCGATGACCACCGTCGAGGCGGCCTGGCGCAGCGGGCACTTCGACCTGACCGACTACCGGTTCGCGAGGTCGGCTTAACGGCCACGATCTTCGGCGGTGGCGCCCGAAGAGTGTCGGTGCCCGCGGTTACGCTGCGGCGCATGAAAGCAACCGGCACCTTCTCCGTCGTCTCGTTCGTCCCGACCGAGGTGGTGCCCGACCCTCCGATCGAGACCGCGCTCCCGGTCGGCATCGCGCAGATCGAGAAGAAGTTCGACGGCGAGATCACCGGCCGCTCGGCGACGCTCTTCACTGCGGCGTTCGATCAGGCGAGCGGGGTCGGGACGTATGTCGCGATGGAGTCGTTCGAGGGCGCGCTGAACGGCGTCGCGGGCACTTTCAACTTCACCCATTCCGCGACCACCTCGGGCAGCGACCGCACCGCCGAATCCTTCGTCATCGTCCCCGCCAGCGGTACGGGTGACCTGGCCGGCATCGCCGGCACCGGCGGCCTCAGCGTGGACGAGGCGGGCGGGCACCACATCTGGTTCGACTACGAGCTCGGCTGAGCTCGGAAGGCGTCAGCCAGTTGCCGGGTGAGCGTTTGCCGCGCGGTCGCCAGGGACGGGCCGTACCAGGTGAGGCTGCGGCCCTCGACGAGCGCGACCGGGATGCCCGGAAAGGCGTCGGGGCCATCGGTTCTGGTGAAGACGTACGGCTCGTCGGGGAGGACCGCGAGGTCGACGCCGGCGGTCAGCTCCCGCTCGGTGAGGCGGGGGTAGCGGTCCGGGCGGTCGGCGTGCACGAGGCGCAGGCCGAGCCGGGCCGCCAGATCACCGGTGAACGTGTCGCGGCCGACCACCATCCACGGATTGCGCCAGATGGGGATCACGGCGTCGCGCGGCGGCGTGGGTGGCGGCGGCGCCCAGACGGCTGCGGCCTCGGCGAGCCACGCGGGGCGGTCGACGCCGAGGGCGACGGTGAAAAGCCGGGTGAGCGAGGCGAGCGCGTCGTCCACCGTCTCGATCCTGGTGACCCACACCGGGATTCCGGCGGCACGCAGGCGATCGACGTCGATGCGCCGGTTCTCCTCCATATTGCACAGCACGAGATCGGGCGCGAGCTCGACGATGCGGCGCACGTTCGGGTTCTTGGTGCCGCGGACCCGCTCGACCGCCAGATCCGCCGGATGCGTGCACCACTCGGTCGCGGCTACCAGAACCTCGGAGCAGGTCACGGCGACGGCCTCGGTCAGCGAGGGCACCAGCGACACCACCCGGCGCGGCGGCCGCGCGAGCGGAACGGCGGTGCCGAGATCGTCGGCGGGCGTCATCGGAGTGGCGAACTCGTGCCGGTCACGATTTCCAGCCTAGGCAAGACGGAGGTACTGCCCGAAGTTCCGGGCGCAATGGCAGCGACTGGGCGACCCTCGGGCAGTACCCGGGCGGGTTCGCCGCGCGCACACTGGGTGAGGCATCCGGTGTCGGGAAGTCCCGGTCCCTGTGTCACCGGACCTGATCCCGCCCCGAAAAGTCCGGAGGCAACCGCAAGCCCCGACGCCGGATGCTCACCAAGCCGGGTCTCCCGCTCACGAGCCTGCCGCAACTGCCGAGACGTGCGCACGATCCCGGCGACCGGATACTCGAGACAGCACTCGAATTCAATCAACGCTCGAACATTCGGTACAGCGCGGTGAGATCGCGCAACCCCGCCGCCGCGATCGACTCCTCGGCCGAGGTCATCCGCATCGCCTTGCGCAGCAGCAGCGGATCGAGATCCTCTGGCGCGGGCCGGAACTCGACCTTCGGCAGGTCCGGCAGCGCGGCCTCGTCCCCGTAGGGATCCGCCGAGTCGATGGCCCGCAGGTCGCGTTCGATGCCGCCGATGAGGGTGTCGAGGTCGAGCCCGCGCAGCGTGAGAATCTCGCGCGGACGCTCGTCGAGGCGTTCGGCGAGCAGGTAGCAGACGGCGGCGACGTGTTTGCACGGCCAGCCGGGGTCCGGGCAGGTGCAGGTGAAATCCAGGTCGGCGGCGGTGGTCGGCAGCAGCAGCGGACCGAGCGCGATCGGCAGCGCGCCGGAGGCGATCTCGGCGAGCATGCCCGGCGCGTCGCGGATCGTCTCGATCAGCAGCTCGAGCTCCTCCTCCCGCAGCGGCCGGACGGTGAACACCGCGGTGAACGGGCGAGGTTGACTGCCTTGCACTTCCGCGGTCACCGCGCCCGGCTCGATCCGGTAGCTGACCACCTGCCCGGCCCGCGCGTAGGTGCGCCCGCGCGACATGCGTCCGGCGTCGGCCATCTGCTCGACCGCCTCGATCAGCGCCCGGCCCCACCAGGTGCGCCCGAAACCGCCGCGGCGACTGCGGGCCTCGACGCCGCCGCGGACCGGGCGGCGCTTGCCGAACTCGCTGTAATCGATGTAGGGACTCACTCGCCCACCGCCTCCGCGCCGAGGGTGAACAGCTCACGCAGATCGTCGGTGCTGAGCTCGGTGATCCAGTTCTCTCCCGCGCCGACGGCCAGATCGGCGAGTTGCCTTTTGCCGTTGATCATTTCGTCGATCCGCTCCTCGATGGTGTCGACGCAGACCAGCTTGCGCACCTGCACATTGCGCTGCTGCCCGATCCGGTACGCGCGGTCGGTGGCCTGGTTCTCCACCGCCGGGTTCCACCAACGATCCAGGTGCACCACGTGATTGGCCGCGGTGAGGTTCAGCCCGGTGCCACCGGCCTTGAGCGACAACAACATCAGCGGCGGCCCGGCCGGCTCCTGGAACCGGGTGACCATGCCGTCGCGGCGCTGCTTGGGCACCCCGCCGTGCAGGAACGGGATCTCGGTGCCGAAGCGCTCGGCCAGGTAGGGCGCGATGAGCTCACCGAACTCACGGAACTGGGTGAACAGCAACGCCTTCTCGCCGTCCGCGAGCACCGCGTCCAGCACGTCCTCCACCAGGGCGAGCTTGCCGGAGCGGTGGCTGCCGCGGTGCAGCACGGCCGAACCGTCGCCGAGGAAGTGCGCCGGATGGTTGCACACCTGCTTGAGCCGAGTCAGCGCGCTGAGCACAGCACCCTTGCGCGCCATGCCCTTCGCGTCCTTGATCTTCGCCAGCATGTCGTCGACCACCGCCTGATAGAGCGCGGCCTGCTCGACGGTGAGGTTGGCGCGCACCGTCATCTCGAGCTTGTCCGGCAGGTCGGTGATCACGGCGGGATCGGTCTTCACCCGGCGCAGCACGAACGGCTGGGTGATCATCCGCAGCCGGCTGATCGCGTTCTCGTCCCGCTCGCGCTCGATGGGCACGGCGAAGCGGGCCCGGAACGTCTGCGGACTGCCGAGCATCTTCGGCACCGCGAAATCCAGGATCGAGCGCAGCTCCTCCAGCCGGTTCTCCACCGGAGTCCCGGTGAGCGCCAGCCGATGCCGGGCGGGCAGGGCGCGAGCCGCACGGGACTGCCTGGTCCCGGCGTTCTTGATGTGCTGCGCCTCGTCCAGCACGATGCGGTCCCACGACTGACGCTTCAGCTCGTCCAGGTCGCGGGCGAGCAGCGAGTACGTGGTGATCACCAGATCCGACTCGGCGACCGTCGCGTCCAGCTCCGCACCGGAAAGCCGGCCGACGCCGTGATGCACCCAGACCCGCAGATCCGGCGCGAAACGTTCGGTCTCCCGCTGCCAGTTGCCCACCACCGACATCGGGCACACGAGCAAGGTCGGGCCGGGCGCGCCGTCCTCGGCCGTCTTGCGTTGCCGCGCGTCGTCCAGCGACACGACCACCGACTCCGCCGACTTGCGGCGACGCGGTTTCGACTTCGCGCGCGCCTCGCGCGCCGCCGCCTCGCGCTCGTGCACCAACAGGGCGAGCACCTGGACGGTTTTGCCGAGACCCATGTCGTCGGCCAGGATCGCGCCGAAACCCATGCGGCTCATGGTCGCCAGCCACGCGAGGCCGCGCTTCTGATAAGGGCGCAGTTGGGCCTTCAGGCCGACCGGCGGGGTGATCGGCTCGAGTTCGCGGGTCCGGTCGAGGACGTCGGCGGCCCAGCCGGTGGCGCTGACCTCGGTGACCGGCACCTGTTCGACGCGGCCCGCGGCGAGTTCGCCGATCAGGTCGGCGAAGGTGATCTCGGAGGTGTCGGCGTGCGCGGCGACGTAGCGGGCGGCCGCGGCCAGCACCTTGTGGTCGGCCTGCACCCAGTCGCCGCGCAGCCGGACCAGATCGGACTTGCTGCTGACCAGGCGTTCCATCTCGGCCTTGGTCAGCACGGTGTCGCCGAGCGCGAGTTCCCAGCGGTAGGAGACCAGTCCGGGCATGCCGACGGTGCTCTCGGCGGCGGGCACCGCGCTCTCCACCCGCAGCCGCATGCTCGGCGCGCTGACGCTCCAGGCGCGCGGCAGCAGCAGCCGTACCCCCGCGGCCTGCAACGCGTGCGCGCCGTGCTCGACCAGGTCGACCACGACCTCGGTCGGCAGCAGCAGGTCCATCGAGCGCGGATCGCTCGGCAGGTCGCGCAGCCGGGGGTAGGCCCGCTGCGCCTCGCCGAGCTTCTCCACCGCGATCCGCAGCAGGTTCTGATCGCCGTGCAGCGGAACGGGATTCGGCGCCTCGCCGTCGACGCGCAGGCAGACCTCCAGCCGCCACAGCGCCACCGACTCGTCCGCGATGCCGAGTTCGCCGTCCGGTTCGAGCAGGCGCAGCACCAGTTCCGGCTCGTCGCCGGTCAGCGAGGCACGCCAGTGCTCGAGCGCCTCGGCCACCCGGTAGCTGCCCTCGTCCAGCGCGATATCGCGCACGAGCGCGTCCACCAGGGGATGCGCCGAGTCCGGCGGGTCGATCAGCGCCCGCGCGATCGGATCGGTGAGCTCGGTGACCAGGTCTTCGAGCACCGCGTTCGGCCGACCGGCCACCCGCAGCGCGGCGGGCATGGCCACCGCGAGCTCGGCCAGCCAGGCGCGCTGCCGCTCGCCGCCGACCAGCCGCCAGCGCGCCCACCACTGCCCGTCGTCCCGGCGCAGCTCCGGCACGATCCGGCCGCCCCGCACCCAGCGTTCGATGCCGTGCGCGACATGCGCGAGGAAGCGCAGATCACCCGATACCGCCTCGGCCGGAAGCCGCTGCCGCAGCGCCGCTGCCGCAGCGACCGGCGCCATCGCGTGCGCACGCACCTGCTCGGTCGCCGTCCCCTGCGCGCCGGTTACGAGCACCTCCGCCCGGTGCCGGAATCGGGACGCGCGCAACACGCCGCCCAACGGATCGGGCAGCGCGGTGAGCGGCGAGTCGTGCCAGAGCAGCAACCCGGATCCCGGCGACCACAGACCGTGCAGCATCAACTCATCCAAGCAGGTGGGTCCGACAGCGCTGCGCGACCCCATCGAGACCCAGAGCCACCCAGCCGAGCGGTCAGGACCTCGTTCGACACGTCCGAAAAAATCTACCGTGGCGACTGTAGACATTCAGGCGATGGACATGTAACTTCTCTAGTGCGAACAGAGAAAGAAGTCTCGAGAGGCACGGGAGATCACGAACTGCCCGTGAAGGTAGGACGGTCGGTGCGGCCGGTGGACCAGCACGATCAGAGGTCCCGGCCGCCCCGCCGAAAAGGAGAAACGAAGTACACGAAGTGCCCGTGAAGAGAAGGAAGGAGTTGCCCACCGTCGCGTCGCCCACCAGTACAGGCAGTTCGGGCGGCGACCGAAGTTCGGATACATGTCGGAAGATGGTTAGTAATTCCCGTTCAGTGCCCCGGTGCCCTTAGGCACCGGGGCACTCGTCGTGTGGAGGCACCGCGATTTCTGAACCCACCACCGCAAACGAAAAGTTCGATGACGACGACTACCCCGCCTACACGATGGGCCGGGCCGCAGACCTGATCGGCGCCACCCAGGCGTTTTTGCGCAGCCTGGACGAGGCGAAATTGATTACCCCGCAACGCTCCTCGGGCGGCCACCGGCGCTACTCACGCCATCAGCTGCGCATCGCCGCGCGCGCCCGCGAACTGGTCGACCAGGGCACACCGCTCGAGGCGGCGTGCCGAATCATCTCTCTCGAAGACCAACTCGACCAAGCCCTCGAACGCAACGCCGTCCTGAGCGAGAACCGCGACTGAGCGATCCCGCGTCCGCTGGTTTTCCGGCCGCCGCCGGAACATACTTGGATCTCGGCCACCGGTTCCCGCCGAGGCGAGCAAGGTCGCCGATGACGATCTGCTCGTGCGATCCTGTTGTGCGGGTGGCGTCGCCGCACTGCTGACCACTGCTCGTAGTTCAGGTTCAACGAATGTCGGTCCCCCCGTGTACCTCTGGCGTCATGGACATTCGGCGCTGGTTCATCGGCGCGCTCGTCGGGCTGTCTATCGCGGGGTGCGCCGAACTGGGCGTGTCCCCCGCGGCGCCCGCGCCGGGCAGCCCGACCAGGGCCGAGGTGGAGCAGTTGCTCGCCGAGGTCCGCGTGGTTCCGGAACGGCCACACCCCGGCGGCTACGAACGCGGCTGTAAACCGGGGCAGGGCTGCGTGTTCGGGCCCGCGTGGACCGACGACAACGACGGGCCCGGCGGCCACGACGGCTGCGATACCCGCAACAATGTGCTGGCCAAGCAGCTCGCCGGGGTCGGCTTCCGGCCCGGGACGCACGACTGCGTGGTCGTCGGCGGCACATTGACCGACCCGTACACCGGCAAGCAGATCCCCTTCGAGAAGGCCGACGCCAACGACGTGCAGATCGACCACGTGTACCCGCTGGCCGCCGCCTGGGATCTGGGCGCGGCCGCCTGGCCGCCGGAGCGCCGCATCCGCTTCGCCAACGATCTCGACGTCAACCTGCTCGCCACCGACGGCCGCACCAACCAGGCCAAGGGCGACAAGACTCCCGCCCAGTGGCTGCCGCCCGCCCGCGCGAACCACTGCTTCTACGCGGGCAAGTACCTCACCGTGGCCGCGCGTTACGAACTGCCGATCACCGCCGCCGACAGCGCTGCGCTGTGGGGCGTGGCGCGAACCTGCCCCTGATCAGCTTCCGGTGGCGACGGGCCGCTTCGGATCGTTCGACCACTGCGACCACGAACCGGGATAGAGGGCCGCGTCGATGCCGATGACGGCGAGGGCCGCCACCTGGTGCGCGGCGGTGACGCCGGAGCCGCAGTAGACCGCGACCGGTTCGGCGGTGAATCCGGCGAAGCGGTCACGCAATTCGGCCGGCGCGCGGAACCGCCCTTCCGCGTCGAGGTTCTCGGCGGTGGGCGCGCTGACGGCGCCGGGGATGTGCCCCGCGCGCGGATCGATCGGCTCGACCTCGCCGCGGTAGCGCTCGCCCGCGCGGGCGTCGAGCAGCACGCCGCGCCAGCGGGCGGCGGCGTCGGCATCGATGACCTGGAGGTGTCCGGGGCTCAGCGCGACGTCGCCCGGCTCGGGGTCCGGCTCGGTGCCCGTGGCGAGTTCGCCGCCCGCGTTCGTCCAGCCGGGGAGCCCACCGTCGAGAATTCGCACGTCGGCGATGCCAGCCCAGCGCAGCAGCCACCAGGCGCGGGCGGCCGCCATGCCGCCGGTCGCGTCGTAGACGACCACCGGGTCGCCCGTGCGGATGCCCCAGCTGCGGGCGCACTTCTCCAACTGCGCGATGTCCGGCAGCGGGTGCCTGCCCCGCGCGGGCGAGGGCGGCGCGGCGAGCTCGGTCTCCATGTCGACGAACACCGCGCCGGGGATGTGGCCGTCCAGATAGTGTTGCGGCCCGTCCGGGTCGCCCAGCGCCCACCGGACGTCGAGCAGGCGAACCCGCTTGTCCGGCAACGCCTCCCGAAGCTCCACCGGTGAGATCAGTACCGCGCTCAACCCAGCTCCTAGTCCAGTAATCGCACCTTCGCGCACGGAATATTCTCCACCCTACGCAGCCGAGCCGGCCAGGGTGACCACACCCCGGGGCTACTCGCCGGTCGGTGCGGCGCGGTCGTCCGGGCGTGCGCCGCGTGCGCCAATTCGGTCCAGTTTCGGCCGACTGGCCCGTGACGGAGCAGTCCAGTCGCGGGCAGGATCGCCACAATGTCGAACGTTTCGTCAGCCACGCAGGCGCCCGCCGAGCCGAACCCCGGGTCCGCGCCGGCCGTTGTCCCCGAGGTCGGCCTCGCGCAGCCGATCGGCGCGGGCGTCGTCACCGCGCTGGTCGGTTTCACCAGCTCGTTCGCGGTGGTGCTCAGCGGGCTGAACGCCGTGGGCGCGAACGCGGTGCAGGCCGCGTCGGGCCTGCTCGCGGTGTGCGTGACGCAGGCGATCGGCATGCTGCTACTCAGTTACCGGTATCGGATGCCGATCACGCTGGCCTGGTCGACGCCGGGTGCGGCGCTGCTGGCGAGCACCGGAGCGGTGGTGGGCGGCTGGCCCGCCGCGGTCGGCGCGTTCGCGATCGCCGGGGTGTTGATCGTGATCACCGGCCTGTGGCAGCGGCTCGGGAATCTGGTCGCCGCGATTCCGGTGGAGATCGCGCAGGCCATGCTGGCCGGGGTGCTGCTGCCGCTGTGCCTGGCGCCGGTGAAGGCTGTGCAGTCCAGTCCGGCGGTGGTGATTCCGGTGATCCTGGTGTGGCTGGTGCTGCAGCGGGTGGCCAAGCGCTGGGCGGTGATCGCGGCATTCGTCACGGCGGCGGCCGGGTCGGGCATCAGCATCGCCGTGCAGCACCGGCACCTCGATCTCGCCGCGATGGCGCCGTCGGTGGAACTCACACTGCCGCACTGGAATTGGCAGGCGATCATCGGCGTGACGATACCGCTGTACATCGTCACCATGGCCTCGCAGAACATTCCGGGCACCGCGGTCATGAAATCCTTCGGCTACCAGGTTCCGTGGCGAGCGGCGATGACGGTCACCGGTATCGGCACCATCCTCGGCGCGCCCGCAGGCGGCCACGCCATCAATCTCGCCGCGATCAGCGCGGCGCTCTCGGCGGCGCCCTCCGCCCACCCCGACCCGAAGAAGCGCTGGATCGCCACCTTCACCTCGGGCGGCGGCTACCTGGTGCTCGCCCTCGGCTCGGCCGCGCTGGTCACCCTCATCGCCACCGCACCCAGGGGCGTCCTGGAAACCGTTGCGGGCCTTGCCCTTCTCGCCACCCTCGCCGCCGCGCTCACCGGCGCGCTCGCGTCCGAGAAGCACCGCGAGGCAGGCATCGTCACCTTTCTGATCGCCGCCTCCGGCGTGGGCTTCCTCGGCGTCGGCGCGGCCTTCTGGGCACTCATCGCGGGACTGGTTGTCCGCAAAGTACTGTCACCGCGCGAGTGAGCTTCTTCCGGCTCAGCCGCGCAGCGCGGCTTGGAACCGGCGCATGCCGTCGAGCCAGCGGTCGTAGTCGGTCCCCTTGTGGCTGTACATCTTCAGCACCTCAGGGTGCGGAAGGATCAGGAAGCGCTCGGCCTCGACGCCGGCGACGACGATCTCGGCCACCTGCTCCGGGGACAGGACCGCGCCCGCCGTCTTCACCGCCTTCACCGCGAGTTCCGCCTCGGCGGCGTGCTCCGGCGGGACGAGGCCGGACTGCAACAGCTGCGTGTCCACCCCCATCGGACAGACGCAGCTCACGCGAATTCCATTGTCGCCGTAGGTGACCGACAGCCACTCGGCGAACCCGACGGCGGCGTGCTTGGAGACCGCGTAGGGCGCGGACCCGAGCTGGGTGAGCAGCCCGGCCGCCGAGGCGGTCGACACGAAGTAGCCGCCCCCGCGCGCCAGCCAGCCGGGCACGAGCAGCCGCGCCGCGCGCACATGGGCGAGCACATTGACCTCGAGCGCCGCCGCCCATTGCGCGTCGGTGCTGTCGAGCCCCGCGCCGCCGCCGATGCCCGCGTTCGCGAAATAGAGGTCCACGGGCCCGAATTCGGCCTCCGCGCGATCGATCAGCCCGCGAATGACCCGCTCGTCGGCGACGTCTCCGCCGACCGCCACCGCGGCCGCGCCGAGCGACTCGGCGACCCGGGCGGCCCCGTCGAGATCGAGGTCGGCGAGCACGACCCGCGCACCCTCGGCGACCAGCCTGCGCGACAGTGCCGCACCGATTCCCGCGCCGGCCCCCGTGACGATCGCGACTCTGCCCGAAATCTCCATTCCCGCACCTTAGTCGGGCCGCGCGGACCAGCCGCCGCGAATGCGCGACGGTCAGTTACCGCGCGACAGGCGATTCAGCAGCGGCGCGGTGCGCGGCCCGACCAGTTCGCGCATCACCAAGGCCATATTCGTGCGCTCCACGCCGGGAATCTTCAATATCTGCCCGGCGATCCGATACAGGTCGTCAGCGTCCCTGGCGACCACGCGGACGGTCAGATCGGTGAGCCCGGTCATGCCGCACACCTCGGTCACCTCCGGCACCTCGGCGAGTTCGTCCACGACCGAATCCAATTGGTGCTGATCGACGACCACCGCGACGAACGCGGCGAGCGGATATCCGAGCGCGCGCGGCTGCACCCGGCGCTCGAAACTGCCGAGCACGCCGCCCGCCTCCCAGCGGGAGAGCCGGGCCTGCACGGTATTGCGGGACAATCCGAGCCGCGCGGCCAGTTCCACGCCGGTGGCTCTCGGATTGGCGACCAGTTCCAGCAAGAGCCTGGCGTCGGTGGCGTCCAAGGTCACATCGACGTTTTCTCTGGTCATGCAACGCAGTATGACATTGGTCGAGGGGTAACAATTGAGCATTCTGCGCATTCCCCTATCGGTCGCTTGCGCACAACGCATTATCGTGGATGCTGTGAGGTAGAGCACACCACAGGGGTGAGGAGGCGGCTCCGATGTCGGACAAGGTCGAATATCCGGTTCAATTGGTCCAGCCCGATGGTCGCCGTGTCCTCGATCGAGAACACGCCGCATTGGTCGCCGATGTCGGACCCGAACGGCTACGCGCGCTGTACGAAGACATGGTCGTCACCCGCCGGATCGACACCGAGGCGACCGCGCTGCAGCGCCAAGGCCAGCTCGGTCTCTGGGCCCCGCTGCTGGGCCAGGAGGCTACCCAGGTCGGCTCGGCCCACGCCCTGCACCCCGATGACTACGTGTTCTGCAGCTATCGCGAGGCCGCCGTCGCCTACTGCCGCGGCGTGCACCCCACCGAGATCACCCGGCTCTGGCGCGGCGTCGCGCACTCCTGCTGGGACCCGAGCGCGGTCAATATGACCAACCCGAACATCATCGTCGGCTCGCAGGGCCTGCACGCGACGGGCTACGCGTACGCGGCGCACCTCGACGGCGCGGAGATCGCCACGATCGCCTACTTCGGCGACGGCGCGAGCAGCCAGGGCGACATCGCCGAGGCGCTCGGTTTCGCGGCGAGCTGGAGCGCGCCGGTGGTGTTCCTGTGCCAGAACAATCACTGGGCGATCAGCGAACCGGTGAAGGTGCAGAGCCAGACCCCGATCGTGCGCAGGGCCTACGGCTACGGCATCCCCGGCGTGCAGGTCGACGGCAACGACGTGCTCGCGGTGCTCGCCGTGACGCGCCAGGCGGTGGCCCGCGCCCGCTCGGGCGGCGGCCCCTCGTTCATCGAGGCCCTCACCTACCGGATGGGCCCGCACACGACCGCCGACGATCCCACCCGCTACCGCTCATCGGCGGAGACCGAGGAGTGGGCCCGCCGCGACCCGATCGACCGGCTACGCAGGCTGCTGGAGCGCGAGTCGCTGCTCGACTACGCGTTCGAGCGCCAGGTCGCCGAGCACGCCGACGAGGTCGCCCGGCAGGTCCGCACGTCGACCATCGAGATGCCGAACCCGGGACCGATGGACCTGTTCGAGCACGTCTACACCACCCCGCACGCGCTCATCACCGAAGAGCGCCGGGAGTACGCGGACTACCTGGCCGGCGATCCCGGCGAGGCGGCCGCGCGACCAGAAGGAGTCCCTTCATGATCACCACTTTCGCAGGCGCGCTCAACACCGGACTGCGCCGCGCGCTGGAGGACGACCCCAAGGTCCTTCTCATGGGCGAGGACATCGGCCGCCTCGGCGGCGTCTTCCGGGTGACCGACACCTTGCAGAAGGACTTCGGCAACAACCGCGTCATCGACACCCCGCTCGCCGAATCCGGCATCGTGGGAACGGCTTTCGGCATGGCGCTACGCGGATACCGGCCGGTGTGCGAGATCCAGTTCGACGGGTTCGTGTACCCGGCCTTCGATCAGATCGTCTCGCACGTGGCCAAGATCCATTACCGGACGCAGGGAAAGGTCAACGCGCCCATCACGATTCGCATCCCGTTCGGCGGCGGCATCGGCTCGGTCGAGCACCATTCCGAGTCGCCGGAGGCCTATTTCGCGCACACCGCGGGGCTGCGCGTGATGACGCCGAGCAACCCCGCCGACGCGTATCTCATGATCCGCCAGGCGATCGCGCTAGACGACCCGGTGATCTTCTTCGAGCCCAAGCGGCGCTACTGGGACAAGGCCGACGTCGACTTCCTCGCGCTCGATCGCGACGGCGGCCTGCCGCTCGACCGCGCCAGGGTGTGCGCCGTCGGCGACGACGCCACCGTCGTCGCCTATGGCGGCACCGTGGCGACCGCCCTGTCCGCCGCGAAAATCGCCGCGGCGGAGGGGCATTCGCTCGAGGTCATCGATCTGCGCAGCCTCTCGCCGATCGACTTCGACACCATCGAGGAGTCCGTCGCCAAGACCGGCCGGTTGATCGTCACGCACGAGGCGCCCGTCTTCGCCGGTCTCGGCGCGGAGATCGCCGCACGGATCACCGAACGCTGCTTCTATCACCTGGAGGCGCCGGTGCTGCGCGTCGGCGGCTTCGACATTCCTTATCCCCCAGCCAAACTCGAGAAATTCCACCTGCCCGATCCCGACCGCATCCTCGCCGCGGTCGATCGAACGCTCGCCGCCTGACGCCGGTTCGTCGTAGTGAGAGGTGTTCCCGTGGAGGATCGCGCCCAACAGCAAGGCGTGCTGGAGTTCCGCCTGCCCGACCTCGGCGAGGGGCTGGCCGACGCGGAGCTGGTGTCCTGGTCGGTCGGCGTCGGCGACGAGGTGGCGCTGAATCAGACCATCGCGGAGGTGGAGACGGCGAAAGCGGTGGTCGCGCTGCCCTCGCCCTTCGCCGGGCGAGTGGTGGAGTTGCTCGCCGAGCCCGGGGAGACCGTGCTGGTCGGTGCGCCGTTGATACGGGTGCGGAATGGTGAGTCGCCGGATGAGGGGGAAAGGCCGGCGGACAGCGCCGAGGCCGCGGGTGACGGGGCCGGATCGGGGCGGACCGCGGTGTTGGTGGGGTATGGGCCCGAGGGTGAGGCGGTGTCCAGGAGGCGTCGGCCCAAATCCGAACCTGGTGGCGGAGAAACGGACGACTACCCCGCCGAAGACGGAGCGGCAGAACAAGTCTCGGGCAACGCGCGCCCCACCCCGACCACCGCCAGAGCGGCCGCGACACCCGCCGCCCGCAGGCTCGCGCGGGAACTGGGCATCGATCTGTGGTCCGTCCCGGGCTCGGGGCCAGGCGGGGCGGTCACCGTCGACGACGTGCGTGACGCCGTCCCGGTCACACAGCCGCACACACCCGCCAACCAGTCGCAGGTCAGGGGTGCGGCCGCCGGCGACTCCGGGATGACAGCCGCCGACGGCGCGGGTGCGGTCCGTCCCGCAGCCCGCGAGATTCGCACCCCGATCAGCGGCGTGCGCAAGCGCACCGCGGCGGCCATGGTCACCAGTGCCCAGACCATCCCGCAGGCGAGCACCTTCGTCACCCTCGACTGCACCGCCTCGATGGAGCTGCTCGATCACCTGCGCGGCACGAAACCCTTTGCCGGACTACCGCTTACGCCGCTCGCCCTGGTGGCCAAGTCGGCCGTGGCGGCGCTGGCCGAGTTCCCGCGGATCAACACCTACTGGGACGAGGCGAATCAGGAGATCGTCACCAAGCACTACGTCAATCTCGGCGTCGCCGTCGCCACCGACCGCGGACTCCTCGTCCCGAACATCAAAGAGGCCCAGTCACTGTCCCTGCGCGACCTCACCCGCGAGATCGGCCGGCTCGCCGAGACCGCGCGCTCGGGCGCCGCGAGCCCCGCCGACCTTCGCGGCGGCACCTTCACCATCACCAACGTCGGCGTCTTCGGCGTGGACACCGGCGTACCGCTGGTGAACCCGGGCGAGGCCGCGATCCTCTGCCTCGGCTCGATCCGCAAGCGCCCCTGGGTCTTCCACGACGAACTGGCCATCCGCTGGGTCACCACCCTGGGCATCAGCTTCGACCACCGCATGATCGACGGCGAACAAGCCTCCCGCTTCCTCTCCACCACCGCGAGCTTCTTGGAGGACCCCCTGACCCTCCTCAGCCACATCTAGGGTCAGTCGGTGACGAGGGCGGCGGCGGCGGCGCGAATCACCTCGGGGATCTCCACGGGCTTGCGGGTTTCGGCGTCGACGTAGACGTGCACGAAGGTGCCGGTGGCGGACAGTTCGAGTGCGCCGTCGGTGTCGCGGAAGATGGCGAGGTCGTAGGTGATGCTGGAGCGGCCGAGGCGGGAGACGCGCAGGCCGACCTGGAGTTGATCGGGGAAGCTCAGGGAGCCGACGTACTGGCAGGAGGTCTGTGCGACCACGCCGAGGGCGGGCAGGTCGCGGATGTCGGTGCCGGTGGCGTGCATCAGCCACGCGTTGACCGCGGTGTCGAAGTACGAGTAGTACGTTACGTTGTTCACGTGCCCGTAGTGGTCGTTGTCCGCCCAGCGGGTGGGCATCGGCCAGAGCACCGGATACTGCTGCGTCACCCGGCCGACGATAGCTCAGCCGGGGTGGCGCCCTGGCGGTGGTCGCGCGGGCTGACGCCGAAGTGGCGTTTGAACGCGGTGCTCAGCGCGAAGGCGCTGCCGTAACCGACCTGGCGGGCGATGGATTCGATGGTCGCGTCGGACTCGGCGAGCAGGTCGGCGGCGAGCGCGAGGCGCCACTCGGTGAGGAAGGACATCGGCGGCTCGCCGACCAGATCGGTGAACCTGCGAGCCAGCGCGGCCCTGGACACCCCGACCGCCTCGGCCAGCCCGGCCACCGTCCAACCGTGCGCCGGATTGTGTTGCAGCAGCCGCAGCGCCTTGCCGACCAGCGGATCGCCGTAGGCGTGGTACCAGGCGGGTGCGTCGTTGCGGGCGAACCAGGCGCGCAAAGCGGCGATCAGCACCATGTCCAGCAGGCGGTCGAGCACCGCGCCCTGCGCGGGCTCGTCCCTGATCGCCTCGTCGACCAGGATGTCGAGAATCCTGGTGTCGAAATCGCCGCGTTGGAGCACGATCAGGGGCGGCAGCGCGCGCAACAGGCGCTGGCTGGCCGCGCCCGCCGACTCGTAGGTCCCGGTGACCATCATGGTGGCGCCGTCCGCGTCGGTGCCCCACTGGCGGACGCCGAGACTCAATGTCTCGCATAGTGTCTCGCCGTCGGCGGTCTTGGTGACGTTGCCGGGGTGGATGAAGATCTGCGGTTCGGTGGCCGGGTCGTCGGCGACCGTGTAGTGGTCGGGCCCGCGGAAGATCGCGACATCGCCCTCGCACAGCTGTCGCGGGGCGGCCTGACTCCCCCGCTTGCCCATCATGATCCACCCGCCGCCGCGCACCATCGACACGACGGTGAGCGGCGCCTCGTCCCGAATGTGCAGCGACCACGGCGGCGCGAGCAGCGAACACATGAGGAACGCGCCGCGGGCACGTGGACCTTCGAGCAGACTGGCGAGCGCATCCACGCCCCAACAGTAGACGATGACGCATGGTCGAGAGCCGCTGAACTATGTCTCGTCCAGCCCCCTTACCGCTGTACTCGAACCATGACCGACAGCACCGCACCCCAGATCCTCGTGACCGGCGGGACAGGCAAGACCGGCAGCCGCGTCGCCGCCCGGTTGGCGCAGCAGGGCCACCCGATCCGGCTCGGCTCCCGCTCGGCGCCGACCCCGTTCAGCTGGGCCGACCGCGACACCTGGCCCGCGGCGCTGGCCGGTGTGCACGCCGCCTACCTCGCCTTCCAGCCCGACCTCGCGGTACCCGGCGCGGCAGAGACCCTGCGCGCCTTCGCGGCCGCGGCGAAGCGGGCCGGCGTGCGCAGGCTCGTCCTGCTCTCCGGCCGCGGCGAGCCGGAGGCCTTGGAGTGCGAGCGGATCGTGCGCGGATCCGGCCTCGAGTGGACCATCGTGCGCTGCAGCTTCTTCGCGCAGAACTTCAGCGAGGGCGCGTTCACCGACTACATCCTGGCCGGACGGGTCGCGCTGCCGAACGGCGATGTGCCGGAGCCGTTCGTGCACGCCGACGACGTCGCCGAGATCGCCGCGCTCGCGCTCACCGAGGACGGGCACGGCGGCGAGGTCTACGAGCTGACCGGACCGCGCGCGCTGACCTTCGCCGAGGCGGTCGCCGAGATCGCCGCGGCGACCGGGCGCGACATCGCCTTCGTCCCCGTCTCGCGCACGGACTTCGTTGCGGCACTGACCGAATACCAGCTGCCCACCGATGTGGTGAGCCTGCTCGACTACCTCTTCGGCACCATCCTGGACGGCAGGAACTCGACCACGACCGACGGCGTGCGACGCGCTTTGGGCAGGGAGCCAAGGGATTTCACGGAGTACGCGCGCGCGAACGCCGCGGCGGGCAGCTGGAACATTTTGGGCTAGTTGATGGTTGGAACGGAAGAGACTGTGCAGACCCGTGGAACCGGATCGCAGCGGCGCGCTCCGGCTTCCGGACCGGTGGGCCGACGATGTCCCGCCCCGGATACCGTGCGGTCGAGCCGGTCTGCTGCCGGACATCGAGGGGGTGGGTAAGCATCGAAATATCATCGGTACCGTCGAGATGGTGCTGACTCCGACTGCCGATCGACCGACCCGCGTCGCCAGGGCCGCCGTGTTCACGGTGTTCGGCCTCAACGGCTTCCTGCTGGCCATGTGGGTGGTGCACATTCCGCCGATCACCGATCGGACCGGCGTCGCGAAGTCGACGCTGGGAATGTTCATCCTGCTGATGGCCGGCGCGGGTATCGTCGGCATGCGCATCGCCGGACCGCTCGCGGATCGGTTCGGCAGTCGGACGCTGGTCGCCGTCGCGGCGATCATCGCGTCGGCGGCGGTGATCGGGCCCGGACTGGCCACCGGCCCGGTCACCCTGGCGCTCGCGCTGGCCTGCTTCGGTTTCGGCAACGGCGCGCTCGACGTCTCCATGAATACCCAGGCCGTGCACGTGGAGCGGGCGTACGGCCGGCCGATCATGTCGGCCTTCCATGCGCTGTTCTCCGGCGGCGGACTGCTCGGCTCGCTACTGGGCGCCGCGACCCTGCGCGCCGGCTGGGATATGCGAATAACGTTGCTGCTCGCCGCGATCGGCTGCGCGGCGCTGACCCTCGCCGCCTTCCCCCGGCTGCTGCGCGACGATGAACCGGCCCAGTCCGAGCGCCCTGCCGCGGCGGATCTGTCCTCGACGGACGCATCCGTCGCCGAGCACTCCGACGGACGAGCCCACAACCGAAAGGTGTTGGCACTGGCC
>NZ_BAGH01000082.1 GCF_000308715.1 Nocardia tenerifensis NBRC 101015 | reverse complement strand
ATTGCCCATGCCGAGGACCGCGACCCCGATCGGCTGATCTCTCCCCCAGGTCACCTTACTGGGATTCGTCATCATTCAACCTCCAAGCTGAGCAGGTCCGCCACCGTTTCCCGGCGCAGAATGAGTCGCGGTTGTCCGTCGCGCACCGCGACCACCGCAGGGCGGGTCAGCTGGTTGTATCGGCTGGACATGGAGTAGCAGTACGCGCCGGTCGCGGCGACGGCGACCAGATCACCCGGGCCGACGTCGGCAGGCATCCAGGTATCGCGGATGACGATATCGCCACTCTCGCAATGCTTTCCGACCACGCGCGCGACCAGGGGCGCGGCCTCGGAGGTGCGCGACACCAGGCGGCAGTCGTAGTCCGCCTGGTACAGCGCCGGGCGGATGTTGTCGCTCATGCCGCCGTCGACGCTGATGTAGCGCCTGCGCAGGCCGCCGTCGAGGGAGACGTCCTTGATGGTGCCGACCTCGTACAGGGTGACGGTGCCCGGCCCCGCGATGGCGCGCCCCGGCTCCACCGCGATCTTCGGCTGGGGCAGGCCGATGGCGGCCGCCTCGGCGGCGACCAGGTCGCACACCTTCGCGGCGAAGTCGTCCAGCGGCGGCGGGTCATCGCTGGGCAGGTACGAGATGCCAAGTCCCCCACCGAGATCGAGCGTCGAGATCTGCGAGGTGCGTTCGACGCCGAACTTCTCGACGGCGTCGTGCAGCAGCCGCAGCATGCGGCGCGCGGCGATCTCGAAGCCGTCGATCTCGAAGATCTGCGAACCGATGTGGCTGTGCAGGCCGACCAGGCGCAGGTTGTCCGCGTCGAAGACGCGCGCGAGCGCCTCCATGGCGTCGCCGCCCGCGATCGAGAAGCCGAACTTCTGATCCTCGTGCGCGGTCGAGATGTATTCGTGCGTATGGGCTTCCACGCCGACGGTGATTCGGACCAGCACGTCCTGCACCACGCCGGCGCGGCCCGCGATGGCCTCCAGCCGCTCGATCTCGATCAGCGAGTCGACCACCACGTGGCCCACCCCGGCGGCCACCGCCGCCTCGAGCTCGGTCGCGGATTTATTGTTGCCGTGCAAGGCGATTCGCTCGGCCGGGAAGCCGGCGTGCAGGGCCACCGCGAGCTCGCCGCCGGAGCACACGTCCAGCGAGAGACCCTCGTCGCGGATCCAGCGCGCGATCTCACCGCACAGGAACGCCTTGGAGGCGTAGTGAACTCGCGCGTTCGGGCCGAACGCGCGCACCATATCGCGGCAGCGCGAACGGAAGTCGTCCTCGTCGATCACGAACAGCGGCGTGCCGAACTCGGCGGCCAGCTCGTGCACCGGCACGCCGGCCAGCCGCACCACACCGTCGGCGTCGCGAGAGGCGTTGCGCGGCCAGACATTCGCGGGCAGATCGATCATCTGCCGCGGTTCACGGGGACGCTCCGGCAAGTTGGGGGCGTGCGGGATCTCGGCGTGCCGAGGCCCCGCGGGGTGGGCGCTCACAACTGCACCTCGCTAGCGCTCGGCTCCGTCGTGAGTGCCCAGGCAGCTGTGCCGCCGATTCGCTCACTCATAGTCGTTCCTCCTCGGCGCTCGTCGGAAAAGCCTTGTGCCCGTTCACATCCGCTCCGGTGCGCTGACGCCGAGCAGGGCGAGGCCGTTCGCGAGAACCTGACGGGTCGCGTTGACGAGCACCAGGCGCGCGGCGTTGGTCGGGCTGACCGGCTCGTCGCCGAGGGGCAACACGCGCAGGTTCTTGTTGGTCTGGAAGCGGTGGTAGGTGCCGGCCAGTTCCTCCAGGTAGCGGGCGACCCGGTGCGGCTCGCGCAGGCTCGCGGCACTGCTCACGACCCGGGGATACTCGCCGAGGGTGCGAATGAGCTCACCCTCCTCGTCGGAGGTCAGCAGCGCGAGATCCGGTGTCACCCGGTCGTATTCGAGCTCGGCGGCGTTGCGCGCGATCGACGCGGTCCTGGCGTGCGCGTACTGCACGTAGTAGACCGGGTTCTCACTGCTCTGGCTGGTCCACAGGTCGAGGTCGATATCGATGCTCGAGTTCACCGAGGAGCGAACCAGCACATACCGTCCCGCGTCGACGCCGATCGCCTCGACCAGATCCTCCAGCGTGACCACGGTGCCTGCGCGCTTGCTCATTTTCACGGCCACACCGTCTTTGAGCAGATTCACCATTTGCCCGATCAGCACCTCGACGGTGGCCGGATCGTCGCCGGAGACCGACGCGATCGCTTTCAACCGGCCGATATAACCGTGGTGGTCGGCGCCGAGCATGTAAATGCAGAGATCGAAACCGCGCTCCCGCTTGTTCTGGAAGTACGCGATATCGCCGGCGACATAGGCGGGTTTGCCGTCGCTTTTGATGACGACGCGGTCCTGATCGTCACCGTATTCGGAACTGGCGATCCACCACGCGCCGTCCTTTTCATAAAGATCGCCGGAGTCCTTGAGCTTCGCGACGGCCTGTTCCACCGCGCCGGACTCGAACAGCGAGCTCTCGTTGAAGAAAACGTCGAAATCCGTGCCGAACTCGTGCAGCGACTGCCGGATCTGGGCGAACATCAGCTCGACGCCCTCGGCGCGGAACAGCTCCTGCCGCTCGGCCTCGGGCAGCGTCAGCGCCTCCGGGTGCGCGGCCACGACCGTGTTCGCGATCTCGACGATGTAGGCGCCCGCGTAGCCGTCGTCCGGCGTCGGCGCGCCGGTGGCCGCCGCCACCAGCGACCTGGCGAACCGCTCGATCTGCGCGCCGTGGTCGTTGAAGTAGTACTCGCGCACGACGTCGGCGCCCTGCGCGGCCAGGATGCGGCCGAGCGCGTCGCCGACCGCGGCCCACCGGGTGCCGCCGAGATGCACCGGGCCGGTCGGGTTGGCCGACACGAACTCCAGGTTGATCTTCGCGCCCTTCAGCGTCTCGCCGCTGCCGTAGGCGGTGCCCGCGGCGAGGATCCGCTCGAGGATCACGCCCTGCGCGGACGCGGCCAGACGGATGTTCAAGAAGCCGGGCCCGGCCACCTCGGCGGTGGACACGCCGTCGGCCGCGCTCAGCGCCTCGGCGAGCCAGGTCGCCAGATCGCGCGGATTCGTGCCCGCCTTTTTCGCGACCTTCATGGCCACATTCGTGGCATAGTCACCGTGTTCCGGGTTGCGTGGGCGCTCGACAGTGACCTCGTCGGGCAGGACCGCGGGGTCCAGTCCGCGTTCGACAAGCACCTTCGCCGCAGTGGCGCGAAGGAGATCTGCAAGGTCAGCTGGAGTCACGAGTCTCTATCCTATGGTCTTGGCAGGTGTACACCTCGAGTGGGCACTGCGCCGCAACCGTCCGCAAGCCACACCACCCCGCGGATCCATCACATCGAGAAAGCACAACGAGCGATGCCGAGCAGTCCCAGCGCCAAATCGGCCAAGGCCGCCGCCAAGTTGTCGGGCTCCCGTAAAGGGGGCGGGCGAGGTGGACTTCCCAAGAAGAATCGTCAGATCCCCTGGTTGGCCATCGGCGCGGCCGCTGTCATCATCGCACTGATCGGCGCGCTCGCCTACAGCCTGGTCCCCAAGTACCAGGAGAAGGCGGACCTGGAGAAGTTCACGCCCAGCGCCGACCACAAGGATCCGTCGGATTCGATCCCCGGCGTGGTCAAGAAGGAGTACCCGGCCGGGCTGCACATCGGCCCGAACCAGCGCGTCGCCTACGACCAGAGCCCCGCGTTCGGCGGACCGCACGACGCTTCGTGGGCCACCTGCACCGGCGTCGTGTACGACAAGCCGATCCGGATGGAGAACGCGGTGCACTCGCTCGAGCACGGTGCGGTGTGGATCACCTACAACCCCGACAAGGTGGACGCCGCCGGGGTGGACACGCTGAAGAGCAAGGTCCAGGCCAAGCCGTACTCGCTCATGTCGCCGTATCCCGGGCTGGACAGCGCGGTCTCGCTGCAGTCGTGGGGGCATCAGCTCAAACTGGACAGCGCCGACGACAAGCGCGTCGGGCAGTTCATCACCGCGCTGCGGCTGAACAACTACGCCTACCCCGAGGTCGGCGCGGACTGCTCGACGATCGCGTTCGACACCGACAACCCGCCGCCGTTCGACCCGACGCCGCCCGGACCCGACGCGGTGCCGATGGACGGCAAGGGACTGCAGAAGGATCCGTCGGAGATGCCCGGCGGCCTGCCGGGTGTGCCCGGCGTTCCGGGGCTGCCCGGTCTGCCCGGCGCGCCGCTGCCGACGCTGCCCGGACAGGCGGTGCCCAACCAGCCGCAGGCCGGTCCGGCTCAGCCCGCGCCAGGGGCCGACCGCTAGTGGCGACCGAGGTCGAGCCGGGCGCCGCGGAGTCCGGCCTCGGCGCCCAGGTCCGTCGCCAGCGCACCGCACTGCTCGTGCTCGGCGTGCTCGGCGCCATCCTGATCGGCGTCGCCATCGGCGCGCTGATTCGGCTGCCGCTCGACGGCTCGTCCGAGCCCGACCCCGGCGCGGTGGATGTCGGATTCACCCAGGACATGTCGGCGCACCACGCGCAGGCCGTCGAGATGGCCGGCGTCGTGCTCGTCCGCTCCACCGACACCGACGTGCGCCGGCTCGCCTACGACATCATGACCACCCAGCAGAACCAGGTCGGTCGCATGCAGGGCTGGCTCCAGTTGTGGGGCAAACCCGCCCAGAGCGTCGACGGTTACATGGGCTGGATGAGCGGACAGCCCGGCGGCCACGGCCACTCCGGCGCGACCCAGACCGCGTCCGGACCCATGCCGACCATGCCCGGCATGGCCACCCCCGCCGACCTCGCCGCCCTGCGCCAAGCCACCGGCCCCCAGCTCGACACCCTCTTCCTCCAGCTCATGCTCCGCCACCACCAGGGCGGCCTGCCGATGATCCAGTACGCGGCCGAACACGCCGAGACCACCGCCGTGCGCACCCTCGCCGACACCATGGACAAAACCCAGCGCGGCGAGTCCGACCTCATCACCACCATGCTCACCGCCCGCGGCGCCACCCCCCTCCCACCCAACTGACCCGAACCGCCGCCCTAACAACCCTTTTTGGCACACGGCCACCGATGCGATACGCTTTCCCCGCCCGATAGGCGGCCACCCCGCCCCTCGGCCCGATCCCCGCCCTCGTAGCTCAGGGGATAGAGCGTCTGCCTCCGGAGCAGAAGGCCGCAGGTTCGAATCCTGCCGAGGGCACAGATGAGAAAGGCCCCGACCAGCGCGAATCTGGTCGGGGCCTTAGTCTTTCGAGAACTCACCCAGCCCCGATGGCACGAGGCCCTAGCTATTCTCGCTCCAGAACTGGTTCAACCGTGCGATCGCCTGCTCCGGGGTCATTGCCTCGATCTCGTCGGGTGTGAGGTGGACCAACCGAAGCAGCTTCTCCACTACGCCGAGGGGGATAGGTTCCTTCGCTGGAATAGCCACGGTGCCGGCTGTCCGCTCGGGCCGGACGCCATTCTTCGCACAGTCCCAGAACTCGGCCTCAGTGACGTGGAGTTGCTCCTTGAGGATCTGGCACCACAGCTTCGGGCCATAGTCGGTGTTGTCCGCCGGCCGTGAGATCCGCGTTCGCATGACTCTGCCATCGGGAAGGTGGAGCTCCATGGTGATGTGATGGCCGACGACGCCTCCTGTAGCGTCGCGAACGAGAGTCCATTTGTCGTTCTCGCAGAACGTTTGGTGGGCCTTCCTGGTGCCAGGAGGATATCGGGTCACTGTTCGGCCGCCGTCAACCATTCTGTGAGTTGTTCGTCGGTTGATAGTTCGACGAACTGGACGAAGTCGATGTTGTCGCGGTGATTCACCGCTGCGTGGAGGTGATCCTGCCAATCAGCGGTGTATTCGCGCATGGCTTCGATCAACGCCTGTACGGCCCTGTCGAAGTCGGCTTCTTCGACAGCCAGCGGCAAACCAGGCAGGTATGCGACCCAGTTGCCGTTTTCTCGTACGATCTGCGGCTCATGCGGCTTGATGATCTGGGCCAGCAGCGAACGCAGCCGTCCGACTAGTACAAGCGCAGAGTCCTTACCTTTGCGTGAGACGACAGCGAGATTGCCCTCTTCGGCGGTCGTCAGCATCTGAGCGAAGTTGTCTCGGGCGCTGTGTGCCGTGTCGTAGCGTTTCACAGACGTGATTCGGTCGATGGTCGTCATCGGTTCCCTCGGCTCATTCCGGTGCGGCCAACATGTACGTTATGTACATCATGTACAGGCTGACGTAGACACGCCAACGTGACGCGCCACACGTGTCTTCTGGGACGCTCATCCGACATCTATCCGAGGTCAAGGCCCCCAGGTTCGGATCCTGTCGAGGGCACCGATGGGGAGCCCCGACCAGCGAGAAATGGTGGGGGTTTTCTCGCTCCTGGACAGTAAGACGTCGGCGGTGCCCTGCGTGGTGGGTCATCCAGATCTGAACCAGCGGATCAAGGCGAACACTCCGGCGATTACGGCAACTCCGGCCAAAATGATGCCGTAGTCGAGCGGAGCCTCTTGCTTTCTCCGACGATGCTTCGCCATCTCCCACCACCTCCTGGACGCGATGTATGGACCGTGTGCATCGGCCCCGGAAAGAGGTGGGCCCACACCGTGTCAGACAATCAGCCAGAAGTGTTGCAACGCAGCGGATTACGAATAGTTGCCGACAATCCGGAGTGCTGGTTCCAGTACGGCCGATCCACGAGTTCCGGGACGGAACGCGCGAAATTCGGGGACGGGGCGGATGGGCGGTCGTAGGCTCGGTGGGTGACTGGTTCTGTCGAGGATCTCGAGCGGGCGTTCGGTGCGGTGGGGGATCTGCTGGGTGGGTTGACGAAGGAGCAGTGGGGGGCGGCTACGCCGTGTAGTGCTTGGGATGTCAGGGATGTGGTGAATCATTTGGTCGCCGTGAATTCGACGTTCGCGGCTTCGATCGAGGGTGGGACGCTTCATGAGCAGGGGGCGGATCTGGTGGGGGATGATCCGTTGGGGGCTTATCGGAGGTCGGCAGCGGCCTTGTTGGAGGTGCTCGGGCGGGCGCAGGTTCGCGAGCGGCTCGAGGAGGGGCCGTTGGCGGAACAGGTGCAGTTGCGGCTGGCCGACTTGGTCACGCACGGCTGGGATCTGACGCAGGCCACGGGGGTTCCGGTGGAGCTGCCCGCCGAATTCGCGGAGCGGTCACTGGATTTCATTCAGCGGCAGTTGGCCGTTCGGCCGCGGGGGACGCAGTTCGCCGAGGCACAGCCCGTCGATGACGACGCGCCCGCGGTCGATCGGCTGGCGGCGTTCGCCGGACGGACGATCACCCGAGGGTGAACGGTGGGTCAGCTCCGTCGCTTTCGTGCGAGCGACCAGAGCACAATCGCCGTGGTCAGGAACGGAACGATGACGAAGGCCAGTCCGGTGACGCTCAGGTCGGGGTCGTCGAGATCGATGTAATTCCACTGGGAGCCGAGGAATTGGGTGCCCAGCTGGAAGGTCGCGTGGAATCCGATGCAGGCGAAGAGGTTTCCGGTGGTCGCGCGAATCGCGCCCTGTACCAACGAGAATGCGAAGAAGAGTACGAGACGGTCGACCGAGGTTGCCGCGCCGATGAGTACGCCCCATGCCGTGAACAGCATCGCCTGCGCCACCACGGTGATTCCGGTCGGCCAACGTTCGGCGAGGTTGGTGAAGAAATATCCGCGGAAGATCAACTCTTCCGGCAAGGCCTCGTAGAGCAGGACCAACGCGACAAGACCGACCAGCGCCAGCAGTGTTTCCGGCGCCTCCGCCCGCACCGTCTGCTCGGCCCAACCGAGCCACAGCACCACGGCCATCGTCACAGCGGCGGGAACTCCCCAGCACGCGACGCCGAAAAGAAAAGCACGCCAACGGCCTTGCGCGGCCAACCCGAGGTCGGACCACGGCCGCCGATCGAGAAAGCGCAGCGCCGCATAGAGTAACGCCACCGTTCCGAGCGTCGCCCCCACCGCCCGCACGACATGCCCGCCGCGGGTGTACTCGTCCCCGGTCACCGCGGCCACCCCGTGATACAGCACCAGCCACCAGATCGTCACCGCGACGAACACCGCGGCCGACCGGATCAGCAGGGCCGGACGATCACTCCGAGACTTCTCCGAAACCACCACGTGGCGACGGTATCCAGCACACGACGGCGGCACATCCTACGAAATGGTGACACCCCGCGGGCGCAACACTCCTCAGGCGCAGCTGACCTGGAACGCCGCGGTCTGGGTGGCGTCGGGAACCACATCCACCTTGACGGAGACCGAGCTCTTCGGCTCGCACCCGGACGCCGAGGTGAACTGGGCCAGGTAGCAGCCGGGAGCCAGCGTGGTGGTCGCGGTGCCGTCGGGCCCGGTGGTCAGGGTGGTGAGCACGGGCCCGGCCGCGCACGTGGTGATGCCGACCTGAACGCCGGCGACGGCGGAGGATTCGGCGCCGGTCGTGGCCGCCTGCACCCGCAGCACGCCCTGCCCGGCGGGCACCGGATCGGCCTGGGCGGCGCCCTGCGCGATCGCCAGTAATCCGACACTCAGGACCGACAAGACGAACAGCCTGCGCATCCGAATCTCCTTCCGCACGAACGAACATGGGCGGCGATCCCGCACCCGGCCCAATATATAGGCGTCCGCGAGCAGAATGACGCCCCACGCCCGCTTTTCGACTGATCGGGCCCGGCGTTGCCGTAGTCTTCGAGAGAGCCGAGGGGGCTGACGGAGGGCGTGACGATGACTTATCCGCCGGGCGCAGAGCCGCCACAGCAACAACCGCAGCCGCCCACCGGATACCCGCCGCCGTTACCGGCCGACCCTCCGCCGCGTCAGCCGTCGAAGCGGAGCAAGGTCGTTCTTATCGTCGGACTCGTGACGGTGGTGCTGCTCGCACTCGCCGGCGTCGCCGTGCTGGTGGCCGTGTTGACGACGCAGGGCAAGGGCCCGCTGGCCTCCGATGAGAAGCGAATCGAGGTCGCCATCAACGACTTCTACGACACGCTCGAGGCCAAAGGATTTCCGGCCGCCGCGGCCATGGCGTGCGCGGCCGACCGGGCCGAGTTCGACGCGCTACCGGAGGAACGGAAGCAGGAGTTCGAGTCCGCGACCGTCGCGGTGACCATCGATAAGATCGAGAACATCGTGGTGGACGGCGAGTCCGCGACGGCGCACATCCTCGGCACACTTACCCTGGAAGTGCCCGGCCGGGCACCGGACACCGACACCAGCACCACCGAACACCTGAAGAAGGAAGACGGTAAGTGGAAGGTCTGCTCCGCGATCTCGGGCAAGAATTGACACCGCGCCGGTGAACGAGCGAGCGAGCACGTGCTGCGGCCCGACCCGGCGAACGGTGCTCGCCGCCATGGGTTTCGCCGCACTGCTGCCCGCTACGCGCGCGGGTTATGCTCGCGCCCAACCGAATCCGCTGATCGCGACCGACCTCGAGGTAGTCACGATCACCGACCGCTCGGTGATCGTCACCTGGACGACGGTGACACCCGACCCCGCCGGTCGCCTGGTACCGGTGGACAGCGACACCGAACTCCGCCTGGCCCCCGCCGATTCGCCTCGCGCACCGGCGCCCGTGCTCGCGGACCCGCAGCCGACCCCGTTCCACTACGCCGAGATCGACGGCCTCGAGCCCGGCCGCACCTACCGTTTCGAGGCCCGATCGAACGGTGTGTGCGCCGTGCCCGCGCTCTCGCTGACCACCCTCGCCCCCGGAACTCCCGAAACCACCGGCACATTCACCACATTGGTGCCGCCGCCGGGCCGCCCGCTGCTAACCCTCGCCCTCGCCAACGACGTGCACTACGGCGAGGAGGTCAGCGGCCTGATCATCGACCACCTGCCGCCCGGCATCCGGCAGGACGTTCCGCCGTACCCCGAGGTGATGCTGGCGGCACTCCTCGACGACCTGCGCCGCCCGGACCGAGCGGCCGAAAAGCTGCTCATCGCAGGTGATCTCACTAGTGAAGCGTCACTGAAGGATTCACGTGCGGTCCGCGAAAAACTCGACACCTGGGGCACATTGGGCAGCGACTACCTCGTCGTACGCGGCAACCACGATCGTCCACACGTCGGCCCGGAATATTCGGCCTGCCAACCCGCCCCCGCCGACCACCACGACTGCTGGGCCGATGCCTTCCTCCCGCGCCAGCAGCTCACCGAGCACGAATACGGCGGCCTCCGCCTGCTCGGCCTGGACACCAGCGAACTCGACGGTTCCGGCGGCGCCATCGACCGACCGCAGTTCGATCTGCTCCTCGAGCGCCTGCGCGCCGACCCGGACCGCCCGACCCTGGTCTTCGGCCACCACCCGGTCACCCGCGAGTCGGGTCTCACCAATCTCGCGGGACCGGGTTTCGTCCTCAACGGACGCGACAGCGCCGAACTGCAAGCCGCCTACGCCCGCTCCCCCGGCGTTTTCCTGCACCACAGCGGCCATACCCACCGCAATCGCCGCACCCGCCCGGACACCGCGTGCGCCGTGGAATTCCTCGAAGTCTCGGCGGTGAAGGAATACCCCGGCGGCTACAGCCTGCTCCGCCTTTACGAGGGCGGTTACCTGCTCAACTTCTACAAAACCCGTACCGACGCGGCCCGCCGCTGGAGCACCGCGACCCGATCCGAATATTTCGGACTGCTGCCCGATTACACCCTCGGCACCACCGCGGATCGCAATCATGTTGTGCTGCGCGATTTCTCGGGACTCGGCTGAACGGTCCGCGATATCACCGCCGCCCGGGCCGGGACCGCTCTCATTCCCGCACGTCGAACCCGGTATGTTGCGTTAGGTAAGCCTCATCAACCTGACCGCGGAAGGACGAATGATGCCCGTCGGATGGAAATCGATCTCCGGAGTATTGGCCGTCACGGTAGCCGCACTCGGTCTGCAGGCCTGCTCGAACTCCTCCGACGACGCGAAAGAGATCACGGTCTACAACGCGCAGCACGAATCGCTCACCAAAGAATGGGCCGCCGCGTTCACCAAGGAGACCGGCATCAAGGTCACCCTCCGGCAGGGCGGCGACACCGATCTGGGCAATCAACTCGTCGCCGAGGGCGGCGCCTCGCCCGCCGATGTTTTTCTGACCGAGAATTCCCCCGCCATGGCGCTGGTGGAGAACGCGGGCCTGTTCGCCGACGTGGACAAGCCGACGCTGGATCAGGTCCCCGCGCAATTCCGCCCGTCCACCGGTAAATGGACCGGAGTCGCCGCGCGCTCAACGGTTTTCGTCTACAACAAGGACAAGGTGGCCGCCGATCAGCTGCCCGCCTCGCTGCTCGACCTCGCGCAGCCGCAGTGGAAGGGCCGCTGGGGCGCGGGCGTGTCGGGCGCCGATTTCCAGGCCATCGTGGCCGCCCTGCTCGCGCTGAAGGGTGAGGACGCCACCCGTGCCTGGCTGAAGGGCATGAAGGAGAACGCGACCGCGTTCCCGAACAACGTGGCCACCATGAAGGCGGTCAACTCGGGCAACCCGGACGGCGGCGTGATCTACCACTACTACTGGTACCGCGACCAGGCCAAGACCAAGGAGAGCAGCGGCCGCACCGCGCTGCACTACTTCAAGAACCAGGACCCCGGCGCCTTCGTCAGCGTCTCCGGCGGCGGCGTGCTGAAGTCGAGCAAGAAGCAGGAGTCGGCGCAGAAGTTCCTGGCGTTCATCACCGGCAAGGCGGGTCAGCAGGTGCTGCGCGACGGCGACTCCATGGAGTACCCGGTCGCGAGCGATGTCGCGGCCAATCCGGCGCTGCCGCCGCTCGCCGACCTCCAAGCGCCCGCCGTCGACCCGTCCAAGCTGGACGCCAAGAAGGTCACCGCGTTGATGACCGAGGCGGGCCTGCTGTAGCCGTGGCCCTGCGGACCTTTGTCGCCGCCCGGGTCGGTCGACCGGGGCCCCTCGTCACGACCGTCGTCCTGCTGCTCGTCGCGGCGACGTTCGTGCCGCTGGGCTACATCGTGTCCGAGTTCGTCGCCGTCGGGCCGGGCGAGGCCGCCGAGCTGGTGTTCCGGCCGAGAGTCGGTCAGCTGCTGCGCAATACGGTCGGGCTGGTGGTGTGCACGGTGCCGATCTGCGTGGTGCTCGGGGTCGGGCTGGCGTGGGTGATCGAACGCACCGATGTACCGGGAAAGTCTTGGTGGGGGCCGATATTCGTGGCCCCGCTGGCCGTGCCCGCGTTCGTCAACAGCTACGCCTGGGTCGGCGCCTTCCCGGCCATGCACGGCCTGCCCGCCGGGGTGCTCATCGCCACGCTGTCGTACTTCCCGCTGGTGTACCTGCCCGTCGCCGCCACGCTGCGCAGGCTGGATCCCTCGATCGAGGAGTCGGCGCGGGCACTCGGATCGGGGCCGGTGGCGGTGTTCGCGCGAATCGTGGTGCCGCAGTTGCGGTTGGCCGTGCTCGGCGGCGGCCTGCTCATCGCGCTGCACCTGCTCGCCGAGTACGGCGCGTTCGTGATGGTCCGCTTCGACACCTTCACCACCGCCATCTTCGAGCAGTACCAGTCGAGTTTCGCGGGACCGGCGGGCAGCATGCTCGCCGGCGTGCTCGTGCTCTGCTGCCTGGTGCTGCTGGCGACGGAGGCGACGGTGCGCGGCCGGGCCCGCTACGCCAGGATCGGCGGCGGCGCCCCGCGGGCTGCCGCGCGAATTAGGCTCGGCGCCACCGCGGTTCCGGTACTGGTCGCGCTCGCGCTGGTAGCCGCCTGCGCGCTCGGCGTGCCGCTGTGGACCATCGGGCGCTGGCTGCGCCTGGGCGGCGCGCAGGTGTGGGACTTCGCCGAGATCGGCCAGGCCCTCGGGCAGACGGTCGCGCTGGCCGCGGCGGCCGCGCTGCTCACCGTGCTGTGCGCGTTCCCGGTGGCCTGGATCGCGGTCCGGTCCACGTCGGTGTTCGCGCGAATGGTGGAGGGCGCCAACTACATCACCGGGTCGCTGCCCGGCATCGTCACCGCGCTGGCCATGGTGACGGTCACCATTCGCTGGGCGCCCCCGCTCTACCAGACGGTGGCCATGGTGATCGCGGCCTACGTGCTGTTGTTCCTACCCCGGGCGCTGGTCGGCGTGCGGGCCGGGCTCGCGCAGGTGCCGGTCGGGTTGGAGGAGGCGTCCCGATCGCTCGGCAAGTCCGGTGCGGTCACGTTCGCCCGAGTCACCTTGCGGCTCACCGCTCCCGCCGCGGCCGCCGCCGGCGCGCTGGTCTTCGTCGCGGTGGCGACCGAGCTCACCGCGACACTGCTGTTGGCCCCCATCGGAACTCGCACGCTGGCCATGCGGTTCTGGTCGCTGTCGGGCGAATTGGACTACGCGGCGGCCGCGCCGTACGCCCTGATCATGATCGTCGCCGCGGTGCCCGTGACGTATCTGCTGTTCACCCAGTCCCGAAAGGCGGCCGGAGTATGAGTGGGCTTGTGGTCGAGGATGTTTCGAAGACCTTCGGCAAACACCGGGTGCTCGGCGGCGTCTCCCTCACCGTGCCGGACCGGACCGCGACCGCGGTGGTCGGCTCGTCCGGCTGCGGCAAGACCACGCTGCTGCGGGTGATCGCCGGATTCGAGGCGCCGGACGCGGGAACGGTCACCATCGGTCCGAAAATTGTTGCCAGCGATCGCTTCTCGGTCCCGCCGCAGCGCCGCAATATCGGGTATGTGGCTCAGGACGGCGCGCTGTTCCCGCACCTGACCGTCGGCCAGAACATCGCCTACGGACTGCGCGGCGGTCTCACCGGCCGACGCGGCGGCAGGCGCCGGGTCGAGGAGCTGCTCGCGATGGTCTCCCTCGACCCGTCCTACGCCGAGCGCCGCCCGCATCAGCTCTCCGGCGGTCAGCAGCAGCGCGTCGCCCTGGCTCGCGCGCTGGCCCGCAGGCCCGAGGTGATGCTGCTGGACGAGCCGTTCAGCGCGCTCGACGCGGGCCTGCGCGCCACCACCCGGCAGGCCGTCGCCGACACGCTGCGCGCGGCGGGCATGACCAGTATCCTGGTCACCCACGACCAGGAGGAGGCGCTGTCCTTCGCCGAGCAGGTCGCGGTGATGCGCGACGGGCAGTTCACCCAGGTCGGCGCGCCGGAACAGGTCTACGCCGCGCCCAAGGACCTGTTCACCGCGCGCTTTCTCGGCGACTGCGTGCTGCTCGACGCGGTGGTGGACGGCGCGGTCGCCAAGTGCGCGCTCGGCCGGATCCCGGTGCAGAAGTCGGCGCCCACCGGCCAGGTGACCATCATGGTCCGCCCGGAACAACTTGTGGCCCACAAGGTTTCGCACGGCGAGCCGGACAGCGGCATGGTGCGCGACGTCGAGTTCCGCGGCGCCGACGTCATACTCACCATCGCACTGGACGGCCGCGACGACTCGGCGCTGAACGGCCGCGACAACGCGATACCGAACAGCCACGACAACGCGGTGCGCGTCCGCCGGGCCAGCGTCGCCGCGCCGACCGCGGGCAGCCGAGTGCGGCTCGAGGTGCTCGGCGCGGCCGTGGCCTACGCCGAGCCAGGTAAACGAACCCCGAAAGACGGAGCCCGAACCGTGCTGCCCTAGTGCGTCACAGAAGGCAACGTATTGGCGGCCCTCGTCGCCAGGAGTGCTTCGGCTCGCTCGTTGATCAGCGCCATTCGTGCATTCCATTCGGCCTGGTGATTGTGCTCCTGCTTGGCGGTCTCCTGGCCCGGCCACTTCCGGTAGAGAAGGCCGACCTCGCTGTTGAAGAACCCAGTTGACAGAATGCTCGCAGCGATGAGCATGCCCGTATCGTCGGAGCCGGGGACACCCATCCAACCGCCGAGAGCAACGACTAATTTACGGCGAATACAGATCGTCGTCGGGTGAACGGGGAGCCGGAAGTTGTGGCTACGCCAATGCGCTAGGACTGAGCCCGGAGCGAGGATGCCATGGGGCGGGTCGTTGTCGAATCCGACAGTGGTTCCGTCGGGAAGCAAGTCGAGCAAACGCGATGTGGTCCAAGAAACTTCCGCATGAGACGTTAGTGTCTCGATGTCCCTGGCAAGGACGCCGGGCGTAAGGATGTCGTCGGCGTCGAGATTCTTGATGAGTTCGCCACTGGAGTTGGCGAGCGCGAGATTTCTGGTGAGGGCGACTCCGCCCCGCCGACCGGTGTGAACGCGAATGCGGTCATCTACTCCATGTAAAAGCTCGCCCACTATGCCGGTGTTGCCATCCTCCTGGATAACCCACTCGAGCGACCACCCTGACGGTAGCTCTTGCGATACAACGGATTCGCATGCGGCCTTCAGATAGTCGGGTTCCGGGTTGTAGGCCGGTGTGATGACTGAAATCAGTCGACTCATCTCAGCTCCATCGGCTCAGTTCGGTGGTGTATACGAGTTCGCTACGGTCGCCGGGAAGGACGATACCGCGACGCTGCGGCGACGGGGTCAGCCCCATTGCGAGACAACGGGTTCGAAGACATACAGGAACGGATCGTGCTTCTGCCGGGAGCGGTGGAGCACTCGGTTCGAGGACAAGGACCTATCAGCGTCACTCGCGATCAGCGCCGGGGCGAACATCAAGGTCATACAGAGGATGCTCGGCCACAAGACCGCGAGGCTCACCCTCGATTTGTACGGTCACCTGTTCCCGGACGACCTGGATGTCGTCGCGGGCGGCATGGAGGTCGGTGCCGAAGCTGCTGCGGACGAACTGCGGACCGCATGACGCAAACTCAGGCTCCGACCTCCATAAAACACCCTTTGACCATAGAGCGAGCGGCGGGAATTGAACCCGCGTAAACGGCTTTGCAGACCGTTGCCTCAACCACTCAGCCACGCCCGCCTCGCCATCGATACTGCCGTGCGCGCGGTCCCGGTCATACCCTTGCGCTCACCCTGATTCCAAGCCCACGGCCGCACTGTGATCCGCGGCCCCGCTGGATGTCCCCGAACCGCGCCCACCCGCATGGAATGATCGGAACATGTCTCGGCCACGCCCCCTCCCGCTCGACCCGATCGAGGAGGCCCATCGCCAATGGGTCGAGCACGGCTGGGGCGAGGTAGCCGATGGGATGGCCGCGGTGACCTCGCTGGTACGCGCCCAGCAAATCGTGATGGCACGCGTGTACGAGGCGTTGAAACCGACCGGTTTGACCTTCTCCCGCTACGAACTGCTCACGCTGCTGAGCTTCAGCAAGACCGGCGCGCTGCCGATGGCGAAGGCCAGTGCGCGACTGCAGGTGCACCCCACCAGCGTCACCAACACCGTCGATCGACTGGAGGCGGCGAAGCTCGTCGAGCGAGTGCCGCACCCGACCGACCGGCGCGCCACGCTCATCGAGATCACCGATGCCGGAAGGGAATTGGTCGCACAGGCGACCGAGCAACTCAACACGAAGGTCTTCGCGCAACCCGGCCTCGCGCCGGATCGGCTGCACACGCTGCTCCAGTTGCTCGCGGAATTCCGCCATGCCGCAGGCGACTTCGACACCGGCGACGGACCGGCCACCTGGTCCGCGACCCGAGCCGACTGACCCGGCCGTACTGGACGGTCCTCTACACCCCCCGATCGACCGGCAGGTGGCGCTCCGGCATCCGACTAGCGAATTTTCCGGCTCGTTGTCTTGGCAGCGGCCGCAAAAGGGTTCACCATGTAAACCATGGTGCTGGTCTTGGGGGTATCGGCGGGCGCTGGCGGCGCACGCGCCATGCTGACACACTCCGATCAGCCGCACCTGCCCCCGATCGACCGCTGCCACGTGCCCCGGCGCGCGGGCGGCGGGGTCGACGAACCGGTCTTCGAGGCCATCCGCCAGATGCGCGGCGCCGCGGACCAGCGCGACGAACTCATCACCGGAACCGCCGTGACCTGCCGCTGCACCATGCACGCCGACGCCATCCGCTCCGGCACGGGCCGCAACCGCCTCACCATCGTCGACGAACCGCTCGCGCAGCTGCGCTATCTGCGCTTCACCGGTCAATTGCCCGACGAGGGAACGGTTCTGCTCTACGACCTCGGCACGTCCGGCCTGACCATCACCCACGCCGACTGCCGCAACGACACCATCCTCGCGGGCAAACGCAGCACGGTGCTCGGCGGCGACGGCTACGACGCGCTGCTGCGCTGGCAGCTCGCGCGGGCCGGCGTGCTCACCGACAAGCTCACCAGCCGCAGGCATCGCGAGGCGTTGAGCAGCGAGCGGGTGGTCACCGCGATCGACCCCATCTCCGGCGACCGCGAGGTGGTGACCCGCAGCGACCTCGCCGAGCTGTGCGCGGCGAGCCTGCACCACTCGGCGTCGTTCGTGCGGCAGCTGATCGAGGAGAGCGGCGTGCGGCCCGAGGCGCTGGTGCTGCTCGGCGGCTGCACGCGCAACCCGAGCATCCGCGAAGAGCTGGCGGAGCTGATCGATCTGCCGGTCGTCTACGACCCGGAACCCGACTACGTCTCGGCCCGCGGCGCGGTATTGCTAGCGGCCGAACGGCACAGCGGTGACGTGCGAATGGCCAGGGCGCGCGCGGGCGCGGCGCTGTCCGCCTCACTGGTGCGCGGCCCGGTCGACCGGCGCAAGCTCATCGCCGCCGTCGCGGTGACCGCGGCGCTCGGCGCGACGATCGCGGGCATCCTCGCCGTCGGCAAGTCGCCTGCCGAACCGAGCCACGGCACGACCTCGACGCCGCAGATCGTGCGACCCGCGCCGTCGAGCTTCGGCTAGCGCACCGCTAAGTGGACACGCATTCTGCCGAGAACCAGCTCAACGGCGCCCGCCCGTGGCGGTGCCACAGCCGGGCGCCGTCGCGCGAAACCGAACGGATCAGCGGTTGGTGAACTTCGCGGGGCGCTTCTCCACGAAGGCGGTCATGCCCTCCTTCTGATCCTCGATCGCGAAGAGCGAGTGGAACACTCGGCGCTCGAACCGAAGTCCTTCGGCGAGAGTGGTTTCGAAGGAGCGGTTGACCGCCTCCTTCGCGATCATGGTGACCGGCAACGACATCGAGGCGATGGTGTCGGCGACCTCGAGCGCGGTCGCGAGCAGCTCGGCGGCGGGCACGATGCGCGAGACCAGCCCGGCGCGCTCGGCCTCCTCGGCATCCATATTCCGACCGGTGAGCACCAGGTCCATCGCCTTGGCCTTGCCGATCGCGCGGGTGAGCCGCTGCGAACCGCCGATGCCCGGGATGACGCCGAGCTTGATCTCCGGCTGTCCGAACTTCGCGGTGTCGGCGGCGATGAGGATGTCGCAGATCATGGCCAGTTCACAGCCGCCGCCGAGGGCGTAGCCGGCCACCGCGGCGATGGTCGGCTTGCGGAACTGCGCGAGACGGTCCCAGCGCGCGAAGTAGTCGTTGAGGAACATGTCCATGTACGACTTCGGCTGCATCTCTTTGATATCCGCGCCGGCCGCGAACGCGCGATCCGAGCCGGTGATGACCACGGCCCCGATCTCGTCGTCGCGCTCCAGCTCGTCGAGCGCGGCGATGACGTCGTCGAGGACCTGGGCGTTGAGTGCGTTCAGCGCCTTGGGGCGGTTCAGCGTGATCCAGCCGACCCGGCCCTTGCGCTCCAACAGAATCGTCTCGAAATCGCTCACTCGGCACCTTCTCGGTCGGGGGGTGTGATACGGGATGACGTTACAAGCCTGAACCAGGCTCACCCTGGTCGCAGGTCAACTCCTGGTAGACGCGCAACCCCTCCGCGATCTTTCCCGCCGCGTTCTCCAACTGCTCGGGCGGCAGGTACTTGCCGAACGCGGCCGCGTCGAGCAGCTGGTCACGGACCTGTTCGAGGTTCATCTTGGCCCAGTCTTTGCGGGAAAGTGGAGACACGGCTCGAACCCTACCTCGAGTCGAACGCATGTTCGAGACGTGTCATCCATCGCGTCGGCGGGTGTCAGGCCTGCGCGCCGAGGCCGTCGCTGCGCCCGCGGATCTCGGTGACGATGGCCGAGAAGTCCCGCGCGCCCGAGGACTCGTTGAACCGCTGATAGATCTCCGCCGCGAGCAGGCCGAGTTGCCCGTCGATGCCGTTCTCGCGCAACGCGTTCGCCGCCAAACCCAGATCCTTGTTCATCAGGGCCGTGGCGAACCCGGGCTGGTAGTCGTTGTTCGCCGGGCTGGTGGGGACGGGCCCGGGGACCGGACAGTAGCTGGTCAGCGCCCAGCTCTGGCCGGACGCCGTGGAGACGACGTCGAAGAACGACTGGTGGGTCAGGCCGAGCTTCTCGCCGAGGACCAGCGCCTCGGACAGGCCGATCATCGAGATGCCCAGCAGCATGTTGTTGCAGATCTTGGCGGCCTGGCCGACACCCGAGCCGCCGCAGTGCACGACCTTGCCGCCCATGACCTCCAGCAGCGGCAGGGCGTCGGCGAAGTCCTCGGCGCCGCCGCCGACCATGAAGGTCAGCGTGCCGGCGGCCGCGCCCGCGACGCCGCCCGAGACCGGGGCGTCCAGGGCGCGATGGCCCGCGCCGATGGCCAGGACGGCGGCCGACTTGGCGTCGGCGACGTCGATGGTGGAGCAGTCGATGAACAGGGTGCCCGGCTTGGCGGCGGGCAGCAGCTCGGCGTACACGTCGAGGACGAGTTTTCCGTTGGGCAGCATGGTGATCACCACGGGCGCGTCCGCCGCCTCGGCGGCCGTGCCGACCACGGTGGCGCCGTCGGTGGCGGCCTGCTGCCGCGCGGCGGGCACCGGGTCGTAGGCCAGCACCTCGTATCCGGCCTTGACCAGGTTCGCCGCCATCGGCGCGCCCATGTGGCCGAGGCCGAGGAATCCGATCTTCTCAGTCATTGCTCACCAAACCCAGTTCCTGATCGCCCAATTCGGCGAAGTATGCGTCGACCTGATCGGCGGTGACGTCGGCGAGGGTCGCCGGCGACCACCGCGGGTCGCGGTCCTTGTCGATCACCTGCGCGCGGATGCCCTCCACCAGATCGTGCGAGGACAGCGCCGCGATGGAGACCCGATACTCCTCGTTCAGCACGGTCTCCAGATCCGGCGCGTCGCGCGCCGAACGCAACGACCGTAGCGCGACCTTCAGCGCGACAGGCGATTTCGTGAGAATGTCCGCGGCGGCCTGCCCGCCCTCCTGCGCGTCGGCTCCCCGCAGGCGAGCCACGATCTCCTCGACCGTGTCCGCGCTGTAGCACTCGTCGATCCAGTCGCGCTGGGCGAGCAGGTCGGATTGCGGTGCGTCCGTGGCGAACTTGGCGATCGCGACCTCGACCGGCTCCGTGCGCAACGTATCCAGCAGCGCCGCAAGGTGTTCGGTGGCGACGAAGTAGTCGGCGAAGCCGGCCGCGATGGCGTCGCCCGCGGTCATCCGGGCGGTGGTCAGCGCGACGTGCGTGCCGATCTCGCCGGGAGTGCGCGAAAGCAGATACGTGCCACCGACATCGGGGACGAAGCCGATGCCGACCTCGGGCATGCCGATCTTGGACCGCTCGGTGACGATCCGGTGGCTGCCGTGCCCGGACAGTCCGACGCCGCCGCCCATCACGATGCCGTCCATCACCACGACGTACGGCTTCGGGTAGCGGCCGATCAGCGCGTTGAGGACGTACTCGTCGCGCCAGAAGCGGCCGGTCGGCGAGTCCGCGCCGGTGGCGCCGCCGGTGGCGTCGGCGTGGATGGCGACGATGTCGCCGCCCGCGCACAGCCCGCGCTCCCCCGCGCCGGTGACGACGACCGTGCGCACCTCGTCGTCGTCCGCCCAGCCGCGCAGGGCCTCGGTAATGGCAAGCGTCATCGCGTGATTCAGCGCGTTGATCGCCTTGGGCCGGTTCAGCGTGATGAGCCCGAGCCCATCGCGCCGCTCGATCAAGACTTCCGGTTCGTTCATGCCGCTCCTACCACCGAGCGGGCGACGACCACCCGCATGATTTCGTTGGTGCCCTCGAGGATCTGGTGCACCCGCAGATCACGGACGATCTTCTCCAGGCCGTATTCGGCCAGGTAACCGTAGCCGCCGTGCAGCTGCAGCGCCTTGTTCGCGACCTCGAAACCCGCGTCGGTCGCGAATCGCTTTGCCATGGCGCACAACTCGACCTTGTCCGGCGCGTCGGCGTCGAGCGCCGCCGCGGCCCGCCACAGCAGCGTGCGCGCGGCCTCCAGCTCGGTGCGCATGTCGGCGAGTTGGAATCGCAGCGCCTCGTTCTGCACCAGCGCACTGCCGAACGCCTCGCGCTGGGCCAGGTACGGCACGGTCTTGTCCAGCGCCGCCTGCGCACCGCCGACCGAGCAGGCGGCGATGTTCAGCCGGCCGCCGTTGAGGCCGTTCATCGCGATGCGGAAGCCCTCGCCCTCCGCGCCGAGCAGGTTCGCCGCGGGCACCCTGGCGTCCTCGAAGATCACCTGCCGGGTGGGCTGGGCGTGCCAGCCCATCTTTCGCTCGTTGGCGCCGAACGAGATTCCCGGCGTCTCGGCGGGAACGATGAACGCCGAGATGCCCCGTGCCCCCGCCGTTCCCGTGCGGGCCATGACCACGTACACGTCGGTCGCGCCCGCGCCGGAGATGAATTGCTTTGCGCCGTTGAGGATGTAGTCGTCGCCGTCGCGAACGGCCTTGGTGCTCAACGCCGCCGCGTCGGAGCCGACGCCGGGCTCGGTGAGCGCGTAGCTCGCGAGCAGCTCCATCGACGTCAGACCCGGCAGCCAGCGATCGCGTTGCGCCGCATCGCCGTAGCTGTCGATCATCCAGGTCGCCATGTTGTGGATGGAGATGTAGGCCGCGATGGCCGGGCACCCGGTGGCGAGCTGCTCGAAGACGCGCACGGCGTCGAGCCTGCGCAGACCCGATCCGCCCACGTCCTCGCGCACGTAGATGCCGCCGAGCCCGAGCGGGCCTGCCTTGCGCAGCACGTCGACCGGGAAGTGCTTCTGCTCATCCCATTCCAGCGCGTTCGGGGCGAGGAACTCGTCGGCGAATCCGCGCGCGGTGTCGCGGATCGCCTTCTCGTCTTCGTCGAGGATGAACATGGTCAGTCCATGGTGGGGATGACGAACGCATTGGGAGTGGAGCCTGCGGAACGACCCACAGGTCCAAGCTCCTTCATGCCCGAAGGCCAGCGCTGCGTGACGGTCTTGGTCTTGGTGTAGAAGCGGAACGAGTCCGGGCCGTGCTGGTTCAGATCGCCGAAGCCGGAACGCTTCCAGCCGCCGAAGGTGTAGTAAGCGATCGGCACCGGGATCGGGACATTGATGCCGACCATGCCGACCTGCACCCGGGCGGCGAAGTCACGGGCGGTGTCGCCGTCGCGGGTGAAGATCGCGACGCCGTTGCCGTACTCGTGCTCGTTGGCCAGGCGCAGGCCCTCCTCGTAGTCCTTGGCGCGCACCACGCTCAGCACCGGACCGAAGATCTCCTCTTTGTAGATCCGCATCTCGGGAGTGACCTTGTCGAAAAGCGTTGCGCCGACGAAGTATCCGTCCTCGCCGCCGGGCACGGTCACGCCGCGGCCGTCGATCACCAGCTCGGCCCCCTCATCGATGCCGATCTGGACGTAGTTGTTCACCCGGTCGACGCCGTCCTTGCCGACCAGCGGGCCGTAGTCCGTGCCCGGATCGTCGGAGCGGCCGATGTTGAGCTTGTGCACCCGCTCGGTGAGCTTGGCCAGCAGCCGGTCCGCGGTCTCCTCGCCGACCGGAACGGCCACCGAGATGGCCATGCAGCGCTCGCCCGCGGAACCGTAACCCGCGCCGATCAATTGGTCGGCGACGTCGTCGAGGTCGGCGTCGGGCATGACGATCGCGTGGTTCTTCGCGCCGCCGAAGCACTGCGCCCGCTTGCCGTTAGCGGTCGCGGTCTCGTAGATGTACTGGGCGATCGGGGTGGAGCCGACGAAACCGACGGCCTTGATCCTCGGATCGTGCAGCAGCGCGTCGACGGCCACCTTGTCGCCGTTGACGACGTTGAACACGCCGGGCGGCAGGCCGGCCTCGAGGAACAGCTCGGCCAGCCGCAGCGGCACCGAGGGGTCGCGCTCGGAGGGCTTGAGCACGAACGCGTTTCCGGTCGCCAGCGCCGGGCCGGCCTTCCACAGCGGGATCATGGCCGGGAAGTTGAACGGCGTGATGCCCGCGACCACGCCGAGCGGCTGGCGGATCGAGTACACGTCGATGCCGGTGCCCGCGCTCTCGGTGTACTCGCCCTTGAGCAGGTGCGGCGCGCCGACGGCGAACTCGATCACCTCGAGCCCGCGCTGGATGTCGCCCTTCGCGTCGGCGATGGTCTTGCCGTGCTCCGAGGAGAGCAGCGCCGCAAGGGAATCCATCTCGTCCTGCACCAGCGTCAGGAACTTCATCAGCACCCGCGCCCGCTTCTGCGGGTTGAACGCGGCCCACACCGGCTGCGCCGCTTCGGCATTCGCGATGACCGCCTCGACCTCGGCCTTGCTCGCCAGCGGCACGCGCGCCTGCACCTGGCCGAGGTTCGGGTCGAAGACATCGCCGAAGTTGCCGGAGGCGCCCGCGACGTGCTGCCCGCCGATGAAGTGAGTGAGTTCGCGAACCATGCCAGTCCTGTTCTGGTAGCCGACCGTGACACCGCTTGGCGCGGTATGCGGTCATCCTATAGTTGGACGTCCATGCATTTGCGGAGTGTGATTCATCCCACGCTTCCGCACGGCTGGCCGCTTCGACTCGATATGAGCATTTCTACGCCCCGATCAGGGCATACGCGTCGGCACCGAGCATCTCGACCGCCAGTCCCGCGAGGGGCGCTGTCGGGTTACGCGGTCAACCTCTGAGCCGTGGTCAGTGCGACCGAGAGTCCACCGCCGATGAAGCACCGTCGCACCACACGCCGCGAGACAGCGATCGAAGCGGACGCGCCCACAGCGGCGCGATGGCCCGGCGCGCGTTTCGCGGGCGCGCACCCGAATGCACTGCGCATTCGGGTGCGGCGGGAAGTGCGGTGTCAGGATTCGGGGCCGAGTTCCACGGTGGTGCCGGGATGGGCGAGGGAGGCGACGGTGATGCGGCCGTTCTTGGCCTGGTCGATGATCTGGCCCTGCCAGGCTACGAAGCAGGAGGCTATTTCGCTGTTGTAGGCGCGGGTGAGGATGGGGGCCAAAGTCTTGGCGAGATCGCCCTCGGCGGCGATGAGTTGATCGCGGTACGGGCCGTAGTACGGCAGGATCGCTTGTAGGACAACGGCTTCTACACCTTGGACCTGGGTGATGAACGGGTCGATCGCCGGCTGGTACTGCGCGAGCACCGGGGCGACCTCGGCCAGAATCGGGCCCGCGAGTTGCAGGATCGGCTGATAGACCGAGCCCAGCGCGAAGGCCTCCGAGGAGAAGGGGCCCGCGAGCGGTGCGAGGCCGATGAGTGAGGCGAGGCCGCCCTGTTGTTTCGGTGCGGGCCAGCCGAGCGGGCAGGCGGGCTGAGCCGCCGGCGGGGCGGCCGCGAAGGGATTGGCGTTGCCCGCACCGCCGAGCGGTACGGAACCGCCACCGAGCGGCACCGTGCCGTTCGGCGCGCCAGTACCCGAAGGGGCAGGGCCCTCTGGCGCAACGGCATTCGGCGCGGACGGATTGATGGCTACGGCGGGGGCCGCGCCACCAGCATTCAGCGGAACCGATGCGGAGGGTGCGGGCCCGCCGGGCGCAGGAGCCGAAGTCCCTGGCACCGCAGGATTCCCATGCGCAGTGGTCGGACTGTCGGCCGCCGGGACAGGGCCACCAGGAGCCAGCCCCGGACTGCCAGGCACGGAGGCGGGACCACCGGGCGCTGACAGGCCCTGCGGCCCAGGCCCTTCGGCCGGTGTCGCCGGACGAGCGGCGGCGGCCGGTTGTTCCTGGGTGACCACCACGCCGGCGATGTCGTCGTCCTGACGCACCGTCAGGGCGGTGACCGCTACGGCGCTGCCGATGACCGTCAGCGCGGCCACCGCGCGGACGGCACCGGCGAGCGCGGGCCGGGTCGTGGCGCGAGAACTCATCGGACCGTACTCCTTCTGTTGTCTATTTGGCCGGCGCGGCAGGCGAATTCGGCGCCGCGGCGGCTGGTTCGAATACGCCCTCCAGGTGCCAGACGCCGGTGAAGCCGTTGAACGGCCCGCCGACGATCAGGCTGGTCCACTGGAGGGTGAACTCGCGGGTCTTCGCGTTGTAGGTGCCGGTGGCCGAGGGGCCCCGGGCGGCGTCGGCGGCGGGCTTGTCGAACCACTGCTTGGCGACCCAGTCCCACACCTTTTGCACTTGTTCGGCGCCGGCCACCTGGGCGTCCTGCCGCTCCGGCGGTTTCGGCGCGCCCTGATTGAACTCCTGGTCGTTCCAGGAGGCCGCCCAGGACGACACATTCGCGGTGAGCGTGCCGCCCTCGTTGGTCACCGCGGGCGGCGGCACCCGACGCTGGGTCTGCGGGTCCACGGGGTTGGTGGAGACGCCGAACTCCACGGCGAAGAACTTGGTCGGTCTGGTGATCGACGCGGACAGCGAATTTCCTTGCGCGAAGCCGGGGTTGGGCTCGCTCTGGTATCCGCCCGTACGCAGTCCACCCTCCGTGCCCGGCGCGAGCAGCGTGGTGGCCCCGCCCTGCGCGGGCGAGTCGCCGTTGGGCATGTAGGGGCCCTGCTCCGGCGTGCCGCCTGGCTGCACCATCCGGAACCAGGTCCCGGTGACGCCGTCGCCCGACACCGCACCCGGTGCGAGCCGCAGCAATCCGACCAGCGGCTCGGGCCCCTTCGAGGTGGGTGCGTCGTCGCCGGAACACCCGGATACAGTCAGCGCCAGCGCGGCAAACACGGTCGCCACCAGCCTTTTTCGCGCGCTCATACTGGCCCGCTCCTCGTGTGTTGGATTAGCCGCGGCGTCATGGCCGTTCACCACCGAGCACTTTCGTTCCGCGCGACGCCGCGACTCTCGCCGGCACCCGGCTCGGCGATCGCAGCCCCGCCGCCGTCACGGCCAGGAGGAGAATTCCAGGGACCGCGTAGAAGAATCCGAGTCCGCGGAACGCGCCGAACCCGAGCGGGCGGGTCGACTCGTTCAGCGCGACAACGGCATCGAAGTTGCGGACGTTGTCGTTCATCGCGCCGATCAGCGCGGCGAAGCGGGAAGTCATGGGCTGCCAACGGGTTTCCAGCGTGGTGATTCCCGTCAGGTCGGCGTCCGGATGGGCGGCGCGGACATCGGCGGTGTATCGGCTGTTGAGCTCGCCGTCGGCCGCGACCAGCGTGACGAAGTAGCCCTGCACCTTGCGGACCTCGTCGCGGGTGAGGATCGGGCGCAGGTCATCGATCAGCGGCTGCGCCGCGGGCGAGGCCGGAAACAGTCCGCCGAGTAGTGGCACCGCGAGGAGGCCGAGCGCGGCCAGTCCCGCGATCGAGCGCCATACCGTTGACCCCCGGCCCGCCCGCGCACGCAGGAAGCCGAGCACCCCGGCGGCGGCGAGCAGCACGCCCGGCAGCGCGAACAACCACGGCAACGTGCCGAAAGGCGGCACCCCGGCGAGCTTTTCGTAGTTGCCGCGATTGTCGTCGATCGCGTTGAGCATCCCGGACATGTGGTCGCCGATCTCCGGGTAGTCGCGGACGAACTGGTCGACGCGCGCATAGCCGCCCGCCTCCTGCCCGCGCTGTCGCAGCGTGAGGACGTTCGTGCGCGCGTCATCGAGTACCTGAAGATCGTGGCGATACCCGTCGATGCTCGACCGCGTCATATACGGCTCGAACGCGTCGATCATGGCCTCCCCCTTCACCGCTCGCGGAAACATGCCGGTGCCGATCGGCGCGAGAACCAGCAGCGCGCCGATCGCGATGATCAGGACGAAGGGCCAGCGCTTCAGCGGCCGCGGCGGCGCGGCTTCCGGGTGGGAGACGAACTCGGAATACGCGGGCAACCCCGACACGGTGGTCACTGCCGGCGCCGACGGACGATCCGGTCCGCGTTGAAGAACACGCCCGCCGCCGCGACCGCTACGACGAGCAGCGTCGGCACCACCCACGCCGGGGTATGCGCACCGCGCGGAACCTCGATCGTCTTGGCGGCGAGCACGGGATCCGTACGCACCGGCTGTGGTTGGTTCTGCACCACCGGCACGGCCGCCGCCGGAGCGCCGGGCTCAGCTGCTGCCAGGGCCTCCGGCGCGGACAAGGCCGGAACACCGGGCGCGGCCGCAATGGGCGCGGGTGCCGTCGGCGCAGGCCCACCCGGAGCGGCGGGCGCAGCAGGAGCGGCGGGCGCAGCCGATGCGATCGGCGCGGCGGCAGGCGCACCCTGCACAACTCCACCACCCCGATACTGCCCGGCCAAATGCCACAGCCCCGTGAAGTTATTGAAC
>NZ_BAGH01000083.1 GCF_000308715.1 Nocardia tenerifensis NBRC 101015 | reverse complement strand
TTACGGGCGTTGTTGCGGTCATTGTTGCGGCCGCCGTTGGCGTTTCCGCCGTTGCCGTTCTGGTTGTTGCGCTCACCGGACTGGCCGCGCTCGCCGGACTGGTTGCGCTCACCCGACTGCGCGCGGTCGCCGGACTGGTTGCGCTCGCCCTGATTACGCTCACCCGACTGGTTGCGCTCGCGGCGCCGCTCGCCCTGCTCGGCGTCCTGCTTCGGCTCGTCACCACGCGCATCGGCCGAAGCGGCCTCGCCGCCGCCGGATCGCGCCTGGTCACGGCCGCGCCGCTGCCGGCCACGACCACGCTGACCGCCGTCGCGACCGGAATCCTCGGTGGATTCGGCCGAGTTCGGCGCGGTGGTCTCGGCCGGCGCCGAGTTCGCGGGAGCGGATTCCTTGGCCGGGGCCTCGGCGGCGGGGGTCTCCTTGGCGGGGGCGGGATCCACGTCGAGGGTGCCCTGCTCCGCTCGGGCGGCCGACCGCGTCGCCTGCGTATTGGCGGGAGTTTCGGCCTTGGCGGAAACCGCGGACTTGGCCTGTCCCCCTTCGGGCTTTTCGCCCTTGGCCGGTTTTCCGGCTTGATTTTCCTTGATTGCGGCGATCAAATCGCCTTTGCGCATTCCGGAGGTGCCTCGGATACCGAGCTCCCCCGCGAGCGCACGCAACTGCGGCAACAACATTCCAGTCAGCCCCGATCGTGCGACGTCGGTTTGTTCGCTCATCTTCGAAATCTGTCCGGAGTCACTTTCGCTGTCGCCCGGAGCTGTTGGGTTGGATTCCACCCCGGGTGTCGCGAGCAGGTCCGTATCTGTCACGGAAATCCTTTCCTTCCCCCGATTGCCGTGTGCTGTTTCGAGGGTTCGTCCCGCAGTCCGGGCATTCTGCCGGACTCGGATGCGTCCGTCCGCTTCGCCACCGGTGGTGTGAGGTGGGAGAGATCATTCCAGTTGCGCAGCTACGCAGCACCCCCATGGCCTGGAGGCTCGAGCCTGGAGCCTGCTGGAGCGATTGCCCTGATGAAGCACCGGCGTCTGATGCGCACGATGTACGGACCCGCTCAGGATAGCTGCCCATTGTGAATCTCGGCAAGCCAGACGCGCCGTCAGTCGATGCGGACTCCATCGGCAAGTCCTGGTTCGACCACCCGCAACCCGTCCATGGCCGCGAGTTCACGGAGTTCTGCGGGAAATTCGCTGGTCCCCAGGGCCAACACGGTGGGACCGGCGCCCGAGACGGTGGCCGCGAGGCCCGCCGCGCGCAGCCGGGAGATCCAAGTGGTGGTCAGCGGTAGCGCGGGGGCACGCTGGGCCTGGTGCAGCCGGTCGGCCGTCGCGGGCATCAGCAGGTCGGGGCGCTGGGTCAAAGCCACCACCGCCAGAGCGGCCCGGCTGACGTTGAACGCGGCGTCGCCGTGCGGCACCACCTCGGGCAACAAACCCCTGGTGTGCGCGGTGGACGAGCGCTCCTCCGGGATGAGCACGACCGGGCGCAGCGTCGGGTGCGCGTCCAGCCGCACGGCCCGGTAGACGCGGCCGTGGTGCTCGGCCACCGGGACGCCGTCCTGGCCGATGTCGGCGGCCCGGTCGGTCTCGGTCCAGGACACCACGATGCCGCCGAGCACGCTGGCCGCCGCGTTGTCCGGGTGACCCTCGAATTCCGCTGCGAGCTGCACCAATTGGTCGGTGGACGTGGTCAGCGCCTGGTCGAACTCCGCCGCGATGGCGCAGCCGGCGGCCAGCCCGCCGACCACGGCGGAGGCCGAGGAGCCGAGCCCGCGCGAGTGCGGAATCACGTTGCGGCACACCACATCGAGGCCGTCGGCCCACACGCCCGCCGACTCGAGGCCGCGCTCGATCGCGCGGACCACGAGATGTGAAGGGCCCCAGGGGACATCGTCGGCGCCCTCACCCTCGACCCGGATGTTGAGCCCGGAATCGGTAGTGCGGACCTCGATCTCGTCGTAGATGCCCAATGCCATTCCGAGCGAGTCGAACCCGGGGCCGAGGTTCGCGCTGGACGCGGGCACCCGCGCGGTGACCGAAAGGCCCGCGGGCAGCGTGCGACTCATGCTCGCGGACCGGGGGCGCTGCGCCCCCGCGTACAGCTGGCCTTCGCGTGAATTCAACTCAGGCCAGCTCTAGTTCGGCGGCGACGGCGACCGGATCGACCGGAATCGCCTGCACCTGCGGCATTCCCAGCAGCGCGGTGTCGGGGTCCTTGAGACCGTTCCCGGTCACCGTGCACACGACGGTCAGGCCGGAGTCGAGCCAGCCCCCCTTGTGCGCGGCGAGCAGGCCGGCCACGCTGGCCGCCGACGCGGGCTCGACGAACACGCCCTCGTGCGCCGCGACCAGGCGGTACGCCGCCACGATCTCGTCGTCGGTGGCCGCGCGGAAGGCGCCGCCGGACTCCTCCTTGGCCGCCATCGCGCCGTTCCACGACGCGGGCGCGCCGATCCGGATGGCGGTCGCGATGGTCTCGGGGTTGCTCACCGGAGCGCCGTTGACCAGCGGTGCGGCGCCCGCGGCCTGCACGCCGAGCATGCGCGGCAGCTGGGTGGTGATGCCGTCGGCGTAGTACTCGCGGTAGCCGCGCCAGTACGCGGTGATGTTGCCCGCGTTGCCCACCGGCAGCGCGTGCACGTCGGGGGCCCGGCCGAGCACGTCGCAGATCTCGAACGACGCGGTCTTCTGGCCCTCGATGCGGGCCGGGTTGACCGAGTTCACCAGGCCGATGCTGGGGAAGTCCGAGGTGACCTTGCGGGCCAGCTCGAGGCAGTCGTCGAAGTTGCCGTCCACTTGAATGATCTTGGCGCCCAGCATGACCGCCTGGGCCAGCTTGCCCATCGCGATCTTGCCCTGCGGGATCAGCACGGCACAGGTCATGCCCGCGCGGGTGGCGTAGGCCGCGGCCGACGCCGAGGTGTTGCCGGTGGACGCGCACAGCACGGCCCGCTGGCCCTGGTACTTGGCATCGGTGATCGCGACGGTCATGCCGCGATCCTTGAACGAGCCGGTCGGGTTCAGCCCCTCGACCTTGAGATATACCTCACAGCCGGTCAACTCGGACAGATACGGCGCGGGCACCAGCGGCGTACCACCCTCGAGCAGGGTGACCGGCTCCCAGTCCGCCGCGCCCGCGATCCGATCGCGGTAGGCCGCGATCAGGCCGGGCCAGCGGGAGTGCACTCCGGCCTGCGGGGCGACACCGGCCGAGCTCATGCCGACGCTCCCCGGGTCATGCCACCCGCGGACGCATCGTCTCGAATGTCGGCGAAACTCCGCACATTCGTGTTCATTCTTCGGTGCCTTCCAATCTCAGGACGCTGGTGATGGATGTGACGGATTCCATCTCGCCAAGGGCGGCGACGGTGTCCGCGAGCGCCGACTCCACGGCGTGGTGGGTAACCACGACCAAGCGAGCGCCCGTGCCGTGCCCCTCTTGGCGGACGGTCGAGATGCTCACCTCGTGCTTGGCGAATTCGCCCGCCACCGCGGCGAGAACCCCGGGACGGTCTGCCACCTGCAGGTTCACGTGATAGCGGGTGGGCGTATCGCCGATCGGCGCGATCGGTAGCTCAGCATAAACCGATTCGCCCGGAGCGCGGCCACCGTAGAACTTGTTACGGGCGGCCATCACCAGATCGCCGAGCACCGCGGAGGCGGTCGGCGCGCCGCCCGCGCCCTGCCCGTAGAACATCAACCGGCCCGCGTTCTCCGCCTCGACGACCACCGCGTTGAACGCGCCGCTGACCGCGGCCAGCGGGTGCTTGCGCGGCACCAGCGCGGGGTACACGCGCACCGAGACGCGCTCCTTGCCGCCCTCGGCCACGCTCGGCTCGCCCGGCCCGGCGGCGACACGCTCGCAGATCGCGAGCAGTTTGACCGTGCAGTTCAACGCGGAGGCGGTCTCCAAGTCCTCGGCGCTGATCTTCGAGATGCCCTCGCGGTACACGTCGGCGGCGGTGACCCTGGTGTGGAAGGCGAGCGAGGCCAGGATGGCGGCCTTGGCGGCGGCGTCGTAGCCCTCCACGTCGGCGGTCGGGTCGGCCTCGGCGTAACCCAGCCGCGTGGCCTCCTTGAGGGTGACCTCGTAGTCGGCGCCGGTCTCGTCCATCGCGGAGAGGATGAAGTTGGTGGTGCCGTTGACGATGCCGACGACCCGGTTGACCCGGTCACCGGCCAGCGACTGGATGAGCGGGCGCACCACCGGGATGGCGCCCGCCACCGCGGCCTCGAAGTAGAGGTCGGCGCGGCTGCGCTCGGCGGCGGCCGCGAGTTCGCCGGTGTAGTCGGCCAGCAGCGCCTTGTTCGCGGTCACCACGGATTTGCCCGCGTTCAGCGCGGCCAGGATCAGGCGGCGCGGCGGGTCGATGCCGCCGATCACCTCGACCACGAGGTCGACGTCGTCGCGGGCGACCAGGGCGTCGGCGTCGGTGGTCAGCAGGTGCGGCGGGAGCCCGCGGTCGTTGTCGAGGTTGCGCACCGCGACGCCGCGCAGCACGACGGGGGCGCCGACGCGCGAGCGGAGATCCTCGGAGTGCTCGCGCAGAATC
>NZ_BAGH01000084.1 GCF_000308715.1 Nocardia tenerifensis NBRC 101015 | reverse complement strand
TCAAACTCTCCGTTGAAGACTCTTAACCAACCCCGAAGGGTCAATCAGAAGAATAACTAGAGTCCGAAAACCTAGCAAAACAAAACGCCAGCAAAAGTATTTGCTGACTTAAATGTCCAACCTCATCAACCGGGGGGTATGAGAGGCCGGAACCAATAAACATATTGGCACTGACATTCATCGACACACTATTGAGTTCTCAAAGAACACACGCACACACCATCTCCCGGACTTTGTCCGCTTGATCGGTGAGGCAACTTATCCAGCTTAGCTCAGCCGCTCCCCCAGAACCAAATCGGGGTCTCGATCGAACCAGTGTGAGCGTCAGGCGCTCCTCGTACTACCTCGTGTCCCGGGCCTTCGCTCAGCCTCTCGGCTCAGCTCCTCGGCTCCGGGTCGGTGTCCGTGTCGCTCTGACTTGAATAAAGTTACGTGTCGGCGTGCATCATGTCAAATCGCCTGATCAGAGGGGGTAACGCGCAGCGTTTCGTTTGAGGGTGGCGGTGGGAGACGGGCGGGGCACGAAGGGTTTTCGGCGCTATGTCCTCATTCCGCCGCACCCACACGCCGCACATCGCCGCCCAACGCCTGCAACTGCTCGACGAAATTCGGGTACCCGCGGTCGATGTGGAACACGTCGTGCACCTCCGTGGTTCCGTCGGCGACCAGACCGGCGAGGACCAAGCCGGCGCCCGCCCGGATATCCGACGACCACACCGGCGCGCTCGACAGACGCGGAATGCCGCGCACCACCGCGTGATGACCGTCGGTCCGCGCGTCGGCGCCCAGCCGGATCATCTCCTCCACGAAGCGGAAACGCGCCTCGAAGACGTTCTCGGTGATCATCGACGTGCCGTCGGCGATGGCCGCCAGCCCGATCGCCATCGGCTGGAGATCGGTCGGGAAGCCGGGGAAGGGCAGCGTGGAGAAGTTGACCGCGCGCGGCCGCTCGGCCTGCACGACGCGAAAACCGTCCTGCTCGAACGAGATTCGCGCGCCCGCCGAGCGCAGCTTGTCCAGCACCAGCGATAGATGCTTGGGGTTGACCCCGGTCACCCGGACATCGCCCATCGTCATGGCCGCGGCGATGCCCCAGGTCGCGGCGACGATGCGGTCGCCGATCACCCGGTGCGTCGTCGGCGAGAGCCGCTTGACGCCCTGCACGGTCAGCACGGAGGTGCCCGCGCCGGTGATCCGGGCACCCATCTGCACGAGCATGTTGCACAGGTCGACGATGTCGGGTTCGCGCGCGGCGTTGTCGATCACCGTCTCGCCCTCGGCGAGCACCGCGGCCATCAGGATGTTCTCGGTGGCGCCCACCGAGGGGAAGTCGAGGCGAATCTTGGCGCCCTGCAGCTCGTCGGCCCGCGCGACCACGCAGCCGTGCTCGATCTCGCTCGTCGCGCCGAGCAAGCGCAGGCCGGCCTGGTGCATGTCGAGCGGGCGCGAGCCGATCGCGTCGCCGCCGGGCAGCGCGACGACCGCGCGCTTGCAGCGCGCCATCAGCGGTCCGAGCACGCAGACCGACGCACGGAACTGCGTCACCGCGGGGAAGTCGGCGTGGTACTTCGGCTCCGCCGGGGTGGTGATCGTGACCGTCCCCGCGTCGATCGCCACGTCGCAGCCGAGTCCGCGCAGCACGTCACCCATCAGCGGCACGTCGAGAATGTCCGGGCAGTTCGTGATCGTGGTGGTGCCCTCGGCCAGCAAGGCAGCGGCCATCAGCTTGAGGACGCTGTTCTTCGCGCCTCCCACCGCGACTTCACCGACGAGTCGATTCCCGCCGGTAACCAAAAACCGTTCCATGCCGCCTCTCCGCGTATTCGGCGCACTGTTGGGTGCAAGGATAGTTGCGGCACTGTTCCGCCACTTCGGGTATTCAGCGCGCTAGTGGGTGCCACGGTAGTTCGGTTGCGGGCCGGCGGTCGGGTGCCGGGCTGAATTCACCCACGCCCGTCGGCTTCGCCGCCTTCCGTTCCCGACATGCGTCCTCGCGTCTCGAGCATTATGAGGTGCTCGACCTGGTTCCGCCGGGCTTCCACAGGATATCGCCGCCCGGGTTGGCCACGCGGCTCAGGATGAACAGAAGATCCGACAGCCGGTTGAGGTACTTGGCCGGCAAGACGTTCGTGTCGTCCGGGTGTGTCTCGATGGCGGCCCAGGCGGAACGTTCCGCGCGGCGGGCGACGGTGCGCGCCGTGTGCAGCAGCGCCGCCAGCGGGGTCCCGCCGGGCAGGATGAACGAATTCAGCGCGGGCAGTTCGGCATTGAACTCGTCGCACCAGCCTTCGAGCCGGTCGATGTAGGGCTGGGTGATGCGCAGCGGCGGGTACTTCGGCTCGGCGACAACGGGGGTGGACAGGTCCGCGCCCGCATCGAAGAGATCGTTCTGCACCTGCGACAACACCTCGCGCAGCTGCTCGCCGGGTTGCCCGAGCGCGATCGCCACGCCGATCGCGGCGTTGGTCTCGTCACAGTCCGCGTAGGCGACCAACCGCGGATCGGTCTTCGCGACCCGCGAGAAATCGCTGAGACCGGTCGTCCCATCGTCGCCGGTACGCGTATAGATCCGCGTCAAATGCACGCTCACCGTGTTCCGCCTCTCCGTGTCTTCGGGCCAGACCCAGATTAACGTCGGCGGCCGACCATATTCAGTGACGGGGCGAGCCCGTATCCGACGAGTTCCCCATGCCTTCGCGAATTCCGTGGTGCGCGAAGGGCGCTGACTACCGCACCTACCGCATCCGGCGCGTGCGATCGGAGGGGCGGGACTCGACCCAGGACAGGAAAGCGGTCCGCGAGGCACGATCGAGAGCCAGCTCGTAGCCGCCGTCGCGATCGGTCACGGCGATCACCGCGATGTCGTCGCTCATGATGTCGTATTCGTCGCCGACGGGCGCGCGGCGGTCGCCGATCTCGATGCCCTGGCGGTGAATTGTGCAGTCCGGGCCGAGTTTAAGACTCGTCAGCTTGAAAAAGACCAATCGGTCCTCGTCGTAACGGATGAGTCCGTGCCGCCAGCCTTGACCACCGCGGGCGGGCAATACACGCAGCAATGCGGCGGTTCCGCCGCGCCGCAACATGATCAGGCGATAAGTGGAGGCCAAGGCGAGGAAGACGAGCGTGAGCACCAGAATGATCAGGAGAACCATCCCGGTCTGCAATGCAGTTCGTCCCTTCGCTCTGTCGCCGTCGGCGCTCTATTCAATTGGCGGTTGCGCGTACACCGCACCCGGGTTCAGCTCTGCGGCTCCCGGATCGGCTGCGCCCGAGGCTACCGCCTCCGGGCTGGTCGGTCGCACCGCCGTGCGGTCATTCAACCACGACACCAAGTTTACAAACTGGGGGGCCGTGTATTGAGACGCCGCTCAACCCATAAAAGACGACCGCCGGCGGCGAAGAACCCTTCGCCGCCGACGGTCAGTGCCTTGTATCCGGTTGTTCGCGCTACGCGTTCGCGGCCTGCTCCGCCGCGCGGACCTGAGCCTGCGCTGCCAGCTGGTCCTCTTCGCTGGCCGCCGAGTCGGCCAGCACGCGCCGGGCCGCCTCGACATCCACCTCGTCGGCGAACTCCGCCGACTCGGCCAGGATCCGGACCGTCGTGGCGGTCACGGAGAAGAAGCCGCCGTGCACCGCCGCGACGATGCGCTCGCCGTCGGTGGAGACGATGGCCACCGTGCCGCCCTCGACCAGCTGGCCGAGCAGCGGCTCGTGGCCCGGCATGATGCCGATCTGACCCTCGGTGGTCTGCGCGCTGACGAACGTCGCCTGGCCGGACCAGAGCAGCCGTTCGACGGCGACGAGATCAACTGACATTTCCGACATCGGGACTACTTTCCGGCGATCTTCTTCGCGGCCGCCTCGACATCGTCGAGACCACCGCAGCTGTTGAACGCCTGCTCCGGGAAGTGGTCGAACTCGCCCTTGCAGACCCGGTCGAAGTCGTCGATGGTCTGCTCCAGCGGAACCACCGAACCGACCTGGCCGGTGAACTTCTCGGCCACGATGAAGTTCTGGCCGAGGAACTTCTCCAGACGACGGGCGCGGCCGACGAGGACCTTGTCCTCCTCGGAGAGCTCGTCCATGCCGAGGATGGCGATGATGTCCTGAAGTTCCTTGTACTTCTGCAGGATTCGCTTCACCTCGTTGGCGACGGCGAAGTGCCGGTCACCGACGATGGACGCCTCCAGGATCCGCGACGTCGAGGTCAGCGGGTCGACAGCCGGGTAGATGCCCTTCTGCGAGATCGGGCGGGAGAGCTCGGTCGTCGCGTCGAGGTGGGCGAAGGTGGTCGCCGGCGCCGGGTCGGTGTAGTCGTCGGCGGGCACATAGATCGCCTGCAGCGAGGTGATCGACCGGCCACGGGTCGAGGTGATGCGCTCCTGCAGCTCGCCCATCTCGTCGGCCAGCGTCGGCTGGTAACCGACGGCCGAGGGCATGCGGCCGAGCAGGGTCGACACCTCGGAACCGGCCTGGGTGAACCGGAAGATGTTGTCGATGAACAGCAGCACGTCCTGGTGCTGCACGTCGCGGAAGTACTCGGCCATGGTGAGGGCCGAGAGCGCGACGCGCATACGGGTGCCCGGCGGCTCGTCCATCTGGCCGAAGACGAGGGCGGTGTCCGGGAGGACGCCCATCTCCTCCATCTCCAGACGCAGGTCGGTGCCCTCACGGGTGCGCTCGCCGACGCCGGCGAACACGGAGGTACCGGAGAACTCCCGCGCGATACGGGTGATCATCTCCTGGATGAGCACGGTCTTGCCGACGCCGGCGCCACCGAACAGGCCGATCTTGCCACCCTTCACGTACGGGGTGAGCAGGTCGATGACCTTGATGCCCGTCTCCAGGATCTCGGTCTTACCCTCGAGCTGGTCGAATGACGGGGGCTTGCGGTGGATGCCCCACTGCTCGCCGTCGCGGCCGAGGCCGGGGCTGTCCAGGCAATCGCCGAGGGCGTTGAAGACGTGGCCCTTGACGACGTCGCCGACCGGCACCGAGATCGGCTTGCCGGTGTCGGTGACGGTGGCGCTGCGGACCAGGCCGTCGGTGGGCTGCATCGAGATGCAACGCACGATGCCGTCGCCGAGGTGCTGGGCGACCTCGAGGGTCAACGTCTTCGCCACCGAGGTCAGCTCGATCTCGGCGTGCAGAGCGTTGAACAGGTCGGGGATCGAGCCACGGGGGAACTCGACGTCGACGACGGGGCCGATGACTCGGACGACGCGACCTGAGTCCGCGCCGGTCCGACTCGTGTTGTCTTGCGTGACTGCTGCGGTCATTATTCTCTCCGGGTTGGTTGGCGACATTCGAAGGGCCCTGCGTGGTTACGCAAGCTGCCTCCTTCGGGCCTGACTCTCATGTCGCAGCGCTTCTCTAGTCGCGGTCCGAGCTCGAAGCCAGCGCGTTTACGCCGCCGACAATTTCGCTGATTTCCTGCGTGATCTGGGCCTGCCGCACCGAGTTCGCCTGCCGGGAAAGATCCGTGGCAAGTTCGTTGGCGTTATCGGTGGCTGCCTTCATTGCGGTGCGCCGAGCCGCGGACTCGGATGCCGCTGCCTCGAGCAACGATGAGTAGATACGCGTATTGATGTACTTCGGCAGCAGGGCCGCCAGCAGCACATCGGCGTCGGGCTCGAACTCGTACTGCGCGTGCACATCCGCCGTCGGCGAATCGGACACGAAGTCCTCACCCATGTCGAAGTTCTCGTCGACGTAGCTCACCTGGATCGGCGCCAGGCGGCGCACCTCCGGGGTCTGCGTCAGCATCGACACGAACCGGGTGTACACGATGTGCAACTCGTCGACACCCGCGATCTCGCCCGATCCGTCCGGAGCGGGCACCTGTCCGTCGGCGCCCGCCATGAACGCGTCGACCAGGTGGTGGCAGGCCTCCGAGGCATCGGTGTACTTCGGCTGCTGCGAGAACCCGTGCCACGCGCCGACCAGCGGGCGGTTGCGGAAGGTGTAGTACGTGATGCCCTTGCTGCCCATCACGTAGATCACCGGTTCTTTGCCCTCGCCACGCAGCGTGTGCATCAACTCTTCGGCGCGCTTGAGCACGTTGGAGTTGTAGCCGCCGGCCATGCCGCTGTCACTGGTGATCACCAGCACCGCAGCCCGGCGCGGCTCGGGGCGCTCGGTCAGCAGCGGGTGGGTCAGGTTCTTCGACGCGCTCGCCAGCTCGCCGAGGACCTTGGTGATCTCCTCGGCGTACGGCTTGGCGGCCGCGACCCTGGCCTGCGCCTTGGAGATTCGCGAGGTCGCGATCAGCTCCTGGGCCTTGGTGATCTTCTTGATCGAATTCACACCACGAATGCGGGAGCGCAATTCACGCAAACTTGCCATCAGTCACACTCCCTTCATTCGCATCGGTTTTTACTCGCATCAGTCCCGGACCTGGGTCACTTCTCGACGTGCTTGCGGGTGACCGACAGCGTCTCGACCTCTTCGTGCTCGAGATCGCCCGCCTCGGCCTCGTTCACCACCCGGCTGCCGTCGGAGGCGAGGAAGCCCTGCTTGAACTTGTCGGTCTCGGCCTTGATCTGATCGGCCGCCTCGTTCTGCAGGACCTTGCCGCCCTCGATCGACTTGAAGGCGTCGGGCGCGGCGCGGTGCAGGTGCTCGAGCAGCTCGCTGTTGAAGCGGCGGATGTCGGCGACCGGGACCGAGTCGTAGTAGCCCGCGTCGACCAGGAAGATCGAGACGATCTGGTTCTCGACCGGAACCGGCGAGTACTGATCCTGCTTGAGCAGCTCGACCCAGCGGGCGCCGCGCTCGAGCTGCGCCAGCGACGCGGCGTCGAGGTCGGAGGCGAAGGCGGAGAACGCCTCCAGCTCACGGAACTGCGCCATCTCCAGGCGCAGCGAGCCGGCGACCTTCTTCATGCCCTTGGTCTGGGCGGCGCCACCGACACGGGAGACCGAGGTACCGACGTTGATCGCCGGGCGGACGCCCTTGTTGAACAGGTCGGACTCGAGGAAGACCTGGCCGTCGGTGATGGAGATGACGTTGGTCGGGATGAACGCCGAGATGTCGTTGGCCTTGGTCTCGATGATCGGCAGACCGGTCATCGAGCCCGCGCCCATCTCGTCGGAGAGCTTGGCGCAACGCTCCAGCAGGCGCGAGTGCAGGTAGAAGACGTCACCCGGGTACGCCTCGCGGCCCGGCGGGCGGCGCAGCAGCAGCGAGATGGCGCGGTAGGCCTCGGCCTGCTTGGTCAGGTCGTCGAACACGATGAGGACGTGCTTGCCCTGGTACATCCAGTGCTGGCCGAGGGCCGAACCCGTGTAGGGCGCAAGCCATTTGAAGCCGGCGGAGTCGGACGCGGGGGCGGCGACGATGGTGGTGTACTCCAGCGCGCCACGGGCCTCGAGCGCGGTCTTGACGCCCGCGATGGTGGAGCCCTTCTGGCCGATGGCGACGTAGATGCAGCGCACCTGCTTGCTCGGGTCGCCGGAGTCCCAGTTCGCCTTCTGCGCCAGGATCGCGTCGATGCAGACCGCGGTCTTGCCGGTCTTGCGGTCGCCGATGATCAGCTGACGCTGGCCGCGGCCGATGGCGGTCAGGGCGTCGATGGCGGTGATGCCGGTGGCCAGCGGCTCCTCGACCGGCTGACGCTCCAGCACGGTCGCGGCCTGCAGCTCCAGCACGCGGCGCTCGTCGGCCTCGATCTCGCCCAGGCCGTCGATCGGCTGGCCGAGCGGGTCGACCACGCGGCCGAGGAAGTTGTCGCCCACCGGAACGGAGAGCACGTCGCCGGTCCGCCGGACCTGCTGGCCCTCTTCGAGGTCGGCGTACTCGCCGAGGATGACCGCACCGATCGAGCGGTCCTCGAGGTTCAGCGCGACGCCGAGCACGCCACCCGGGAACTCGAGCAGTTCGTTGGCCATCGCCGAGGGCAGGCCGCTGACGTGCGCGATGCCGTCGCTGGTGTCGGTGACGACACCGACTTCTTCGATGGAGGTCTCGGGGGTGTAGCTCTGCGTGTAGCTCTCGATCGCGCTACGGATCTCGTCGGAGGAGATCGTCAGCTCCGCCATGTTCTTCCTGCTCTCGCTGTGTCGAATGTCGGGGGTGTGGGCGTCGGCCGGCGAAGCCGACGGGGTGGACGTCAGGTCAGGGACCGACGCAGCCGTTCGAGCCGGCCGATGGCGCTGCCGTCGATCACGTCGTCGCCGACGTGCACGACCAGCCCGCTCAGCAGACTCGGGTCGACCTGTACGTGGACCTGGACCGGCTTGCCGTAGATGCGCTTCAGCGAGGCGGCGAGCCGCTCACGCTGCTGCGCCGACAGTTCGATCGCCGCACGCACGTGCGCCACGATCTGGTCGCGGCGGGCCGCGGCCAGGTCGGACAGTTCGTCGAATGCCGCCCCGACTGCCGTCTTCTGCCTGGTCACCACCTGCTCAGCCAGGGTCAGCGTGATGGCTTCGGTCTTGCCGGTGAGCAGGCCGTCGATCAGTTCCCGCTTGGCCTCGGCCGGCTTCGTCCGATCGGAGAGGGCCTGCTCCAGGTCGGGGTTGTCGCTGATGATCCGACCGAGCCGGAACAGCTCGTCCTCGACCGCGTCGAGCCGACCACTGTCGGACGCCGACTCCAGCAACGCTTCCTGCCCGAGCAACACCAGGGTGTCGATCAGATCGGCGGTCCGAGACCAGTCCTGGGCCACCGCGGTGGTCAGCACGGCCTGGGTGGCCGCGCTGACCTTGCCGCTGAAGACCCGCTCGCTGAGCTCGGCCCGAGCCGATCCGGGCACCGACACGTCCGCGAGCGCAACACGCAGCGAACGCTGGTCGTCCAGCACGGCGACAACGGCGAACAGTTCGGACCCCGTCGTGGCCGCGACACTGTCGCTTCCGGTCAGAGCGGCCCTGAGCGCCTCCCGAGACCGGGCGCAGGCCTCGCGGCTCGCTGCGTACATGCTTCTCACTTTCGTGTCGCTACCTTCCGACCCCGATGCCGGCTTTCGACTCGTCGTCGAGCTCGGTCAGGAACCGTTCGATCGACGCCGCCTGCTTAGCTTCGTCCGAAACCGACTGGCCGATAATCTTTTCGGCCAAATCTACGGCGGTGTGGCCGAGTTCGGAGCGCAGTTCGGTCAGGATTTGCTGGCGCTGTGCCTCGAGCTGGCTGTGGCCCGCGGCCACGATGCGGTCGCTCTCGGCCTGCGCGTCCGCGCGCATCTGCGCGAGGATCTGCTGGCCCTGGGTGCGCGCCTCCTCGCGGATGCGCGAGGCCTCCAGGCGAGCCTCGGCCAGCTGCTGCTGGTACTGCTGCAGCGTGAGCTGCGCCTCTTCCTGTGCGGCCTCGGCGCGGGCGATGCCGCCCTCGATCCGGTCGCTGCGCTCGTCGAGCACCTTCATCAAGCGCGGGATCACATATTTGTAGAAAACCAAGCCGATGATCGCGATGCAGACCACCGACCACACGATGTCGTACGTCTCGGGGATGAGGGGGTTGATGTCCTCCCCCGCATCCGCGGCAAGTACAGAAAGCCCGTTCATGGCAATCAGAAGATGAACCCGGCCACAAGGCCGATCAGGGCGAGGGCCTCGGTGAAGGCGATACCGAGGAACATGTTGGTGCGGATCGTGCCCTGGAGCTCGGGCTGACGGGCAATGCCCTCGATCGCCTTACCGACAACGATGCCGACGCCGATGCCGGGACCGATGGCGGCCAGACCGTAGCCGATGGCGCCGTAGCCCTTGATCTTGTCGGAGGTCGAAGCGGCTTCCTGGGCCAAGTACGCGAGGCTCATGAGTTCCATTTCCCTTTCTGTTGCTCACGCGCCGGTCGGCGTGTGTAGCAGATATCCGGTAGTTGTGGGTCAGTGCGAATCTGCGTGCTGGGCGAGTCCGATGTAGACCGCCGTCAGCAGCGCGAAAACGTAGGCCTGCAAGAAGATGACCAGGATCTCGAAGAGGGTGAAACCGAGACCCGCGATCAGCGAGAAGGGCGAGAACACCTTCATCCACGCGACGGCGTCGAACAGGAAGAACCAGGTGGCGCTGAAGAAAAGCACCAGCATGATGTGTCCGGCCAGCATGTTGGCCATGAGTCGGACGGTCAGCGTGAACGGCCGCAGCACGAATGTCGAGATGAACTCGATCGGAATCAGCAGCACATGCAGCGCGGGCGGAACATTCGGAACCACGATGCTGCTGCGCATGTAGGTGAGGAACCCGTACTTCTTGATACCCACGTAGTTGAACGCGAGGTAGGCGATCAAGGCCAGCACCAGCGGAAAGCCGACTCGGGCGTTCGACGAGATGTTCAGGCCCGGAATGATGCCGGAGAAGTTCAGAAAGAGCACCGAGAAGAAGATTGTCGCGATCAGCGGAAAGTACTTGCGACCGGTTTCCTTACCCAGCACCTCGTCGGCAATCTGCTCCTTGACGAACACCAGGCCGGTTTCGGCGATGTTCTGCAGGCCGCGCGGGACGAGCCGGGGATTCCGGAATGCGAGCATCATCACGATAATCAGGACCGCCGACATGAGCAGCCTGATCAGCATCAAACGATCGAGTTCGAACGGCGTACCCTCGAACAGCAGTGCTGGAGGGAAGAAGTCGGACAGCGATGGCGCGTGGAACTCGCCCGCCAAAGTGGTGACGCTCAGCGTTCTCTCCCGTGTTCGGGCCGTGGGTTCGGTTGATCCCGCGGTTCGATCGGACATTGACGATCAATTTGGGTCGACTCAGGTCGGCTCGAAGTTCGTCAGCAGCTGTGCGGCGGGTTTGGATTCCACCTGGCGTCTGTACGTGTGTCGGCGACATCGTCGACATGCAGAACCGGAACTCGCAGAGCCCGGCACGGCAGTAAGCATAGCGGCACTCGGAGGGATCTCGACGATCCCCCCTCGCTTGGTTGCTTGCTTACCAACACTTTACCAAGTTATCTACGACAGCGTGTAGGTGGGTGGGGATCAATCTTCCCGGGCGGGCGTCTCCGGGCTCGGATCCGGCACCGTCACGTACGGAACCTTCTGGCGGACAACGCCATACGTCTCCGCGCCGAGCACGATGACCAGCGCGCCGATCACGGTCAGGAAAAGGACCATTCGGTCATAAAACTCGAATTGATTCAGTATTGCTATGACCAGTAGCGCAACCAACATTTTGCCCACCCAACTGGCCAACATCACCATGCCGGCGGTGGACGGCGGCAATTTCGCGCCGAACAACACCACGGCGGCGGTGGTCAGAATGAAGCCGCCGCCGATTGCCGAGCCGATCAGCGCACCCCACAGACCGGCAGTTCCCGCGGCCGCGGCGCCGATCGCGACCGACAAAACCACCAGAACGCCGAGCCCGATCAACCCGTAACGCAGCGCAGCCTTCAGCGGGGCGTCGGGACCTTGGACCGGAGTGGGTGTGAAGTTCACGTCTTCGAACCTTACCCGGAGGGCGGCCGGTCCCCAGCCGCCTCCCCGCGCCGCAGGCCCGGAATAGCCGTCACGACCAGCGCGAAGACCAGCCCGCCCGCCACCAGCAGAACGACGAGTGTGAGGTTCATCAACGCCGTGCCGACCGCGCCGAACGCGAGGATCCCGACCCACAAATAGATGAGCAGCACGACCCGCCGGTGCGAGTGCCCGATCTGAAGCAACCGGTGGTGCAGATGCATCTTGTCCGGAGTGGAGAAGCTCACACCCGCGCGCACCCGGCGCACGATCGCCAGCACCAAATCCAGCACAGGGATAAACATGACCGCGCCCACCAGCAGCAACGGCGACAGCAGACCCACGATGTCGCGGGTGCCGAAGCCCTGCAACGGGATGCGCCCCGACGCGCTGGTGGAGACGGCCGCGAGCACCAGGCCGATGAGCATCGAGCCGGAGTCGCCCATGAATATCCGCGCGGGCTGGAAGTTGTGCGGCAGGAACCCGAGACAGGCGCCGGCCAGTGCGGCGGCGAGCAGCGCGGGCGGGTAGGTGTCGACCGAGCCGCCCTGCTCGTTCATCAGGCCGAGCGCGAACACGAACACGGCCACCGCCGCGATCAGTCCCAGGCCGGCCGCCAGCCCGTCGAGTCCGTCGACGAAGTTCATCGCGTTGACCAGGGTGACCGACACGGCCACCGTGATCAGGCCGCCTTGCAGCGCGTCCAGGAACACGGTGGTGTTGTTGAACGGGTTGTAGATGCTGTACCAGCTCAGACCCATGACGGCCATCACGCCGGCCGCGGTCACCTGTCCGGCGAACTTCGTCAGCGCGTCCAGACCCCAGCGGTCGTCGACGATGCCGACGACGACGATGATCGTGCTGGCCACCAGCACCGCGAGCGGGATGTTCGGGCTGTAGTCGAAGCCGCGCCGCAGCGCGGGTAACTGGTGCGCGAACAGCATCGCCGCGACCACCCCGACGTAGATGCCGACGCCGCCCATCCGGGGAATCGGCTTGACGTGCACGTCACGCTCGCGCGGCACCGCGACGGCGCCGAAACCGATGGCCAGCACCCGGATTCCGCCGGTGGCGAGGAACGTCACGACCGCGGAGATGAGCAGGACGAGCAGGAGCTCCCGTAGGGGGACGACCGCACCCGAACCAGTCATCCGCGGCACCCACCGATCATCGGATGGAGGCGCTGGACAGCGCCTCCGGCGACATGCCGAGCACGTCGGCGATGTCGGCGATGGGTACCGCGCCCTCGCGCAGGATGCGCGGCTGGTCGGCCGTGAGATCGACGATGGTGGAGGCGACGGCGTGCTCGGCAGGCCCGCCGTCGAGGTAGACACTGACGAGATCGCCCAGTTGGTCGCGGGCCTCCGCGGCGGTCTTGGCGGGCGGCTGCCCGGAGACGTTGGCGCTGGAGACGGCCAGGGGGCCGACCTCGCGCAGCAGCTCGAGCGCGACCGGGTGCAGCGGCATCCGGAGCATGACCGTGCCGCGGGTGTCACCGAGGTCCCACGCGAGCGAAGGCGCTTGCTGCACAACGAGACTCAGGCCGCCGGGCCAGAACGCCCGGATCAGCTCGCGGGCCTGCGGGCGCACCGAGAAGACCAAGCCGTCGATGGTGTGCCAGGAGCCGACCAGCACGGGCACCGGCATGTCGCGGCCGCGACGCTTGGCCGCGAGCAGCGAGCTCACCGCGGTGGAGTCGAAGGCGTCCGCGGCCAGGCCGTACAGCGTGTCGGTGGGCAGCACGACGAGTCGCCCGGACTTCAGGGCACTGGTGGCTGCGGTCAGTCCGGCGGCGCGCGTGTCGGGTTCCGCGCAGTCGTAGACGGTACTCACGACTCACATCCTGTCACGCTGTCGCGCGTCGGCGAGTATTAGGGCCTAACCGCCCTGGGGTCAGCGCCGCGTGGCCACGACGAAGCGGGGCTTTCCCGCGAGGTCGGGATGTTCGACGACGTCGGTGAAATCGGCTTTGCCCAGCAGAGCGGCGAGTTCGGCGCCGTTGGCGTCGTCGTGTTCGATGGCGGTGGCTGCGCCGGCGCGCAGCAGGCGGGCGATGGCAGGGATCATGCCGCGGACCACGTCGAGGCCGTCCGGGCCGCCGAACAGCGCCAGGTGCGGATCGTGGTCGGCCACTTCGGGATCCAGCCGTGTGCCGTCCGGAATGTAGGGCGGGTTGGACACCACCACGTCGACTCGGCCGTTGAGATCGGTGAGCAGATTCGGGTCGGTCACGTCGTCGGCGTAGAGGGTGATGGGGGTGTCACCGTCGGCGATGCACCGGTCCGCATTGCGGCGCGCCCACGTCAGCGCGCCCGGATCCAGTTCTACCGCATGGACTTCCGCGTCGGGGCGGGCGTGCGCGATGGCGAGCGCCAGCGCGCCGGAGCCGGTGCACAGGTCGACGACGACGGGCGAGTGGTCGTGCGGCAGCGCCTCGAGCTGAGCCAGCGCCCAGGCGAACAGTAGCTCGGTCTCCGGGCGCGGCACGAAGACGCCGGGCCCGACGGCGAGGTCGATCTCGCCCATGGCGACGGTTCCGGTCAAGTGCTGCAAGGGAATTCGCTGGGCCCGCCGTTCGACCAACGCGCGGTACTCGGCCAGTCGCTCCGGCGCGACGAGCGGCGTGAGCGCCAATCGGCTGCGCTCTACCTGGATCACGTGCGCGGCCAGCAGTTCGGCGTCGGCGCGGGGGCTGTGCACCCCGGCCGTGCGCAAGGTCTCGACGGCCTCGTTGATCGCGGGGCGCAAAGCTACGCGGGTCATTTACTCGGCCGCCATCCGCGCTTCGCGGTCGGCTTTACCGAGTGCGTCCAGCAGGGCGTCCATGTCGCCGTCGAGCACGGCGTCCAGGTTGTGCGCCTTGAAGCCGATGCGGTGATCGGCGATCCGGTTCTCCGGGAAGTTGTAGGTGCGGATGCGCTCGGAACGGTCGACCGTGCGGATCTGGCTGGCCCGGCCCGCCGCGGCCTCCTGATCGGCCTGCTCCTCGGCGAGCGCCTGCAGCCGGGCCGCGAGCACCTGCATGGCGCGGGCCTTGTTCTGCAGCTGGGAACGCTCGTTCTGACAGGTCACCACGATGCCGGAGGGCAGGTGGGTGATGCGAACGGCCGAGTCGGTGGTGTTGACGCCCTGGCCGCCCTTGCCCGACGAACGGTAGACGTCGATGCGCAGGTCGGTCTCGTCGATCTGCACGGCCTCGACCTCGTCGGGCTCCGGGTAGATGAGCACGCCCGCGGCCGAGGTGTGGATGCGGCCCTGCGACTCGGTCACCGGAACCCGCTGCACCCGGTGCACGCCGCCCTCGAACTTGAATCGCGACCAGACGCCGTCGCGCGCGGCGTCCCTGCTCTTGATCGACAGCGTGGCGTCCTTATAGCCGCCGAGATCCGACGCGGTGACGTCGAGCACCTCAACCTTCCAGCCGTGCCGTTCGGCGTAGCGGATGTACATGCGGGCCAGGTCGGCGGCGAACAGCGCCGATTCCTCGCCGCCCTCACCGGATTTCACCTCGAGCACCACATCGTCGCCGTCGTGCGGATCGCGCGGAGCGAGCAGGTCCGCGAGGGTCTGCTCCAGCTCGGCGACCTGACTTTCCAGCTCGGGGATCTCGGCGGCGAACGTCGCGTCGTCGGCGCCGAGTTCCCGCGCGGCGGCGAGGTCCTCGCGCGCGGTCTTCAGCTTGGTATAGGTCGCCATGATCGGCGCGAGTTCGGCGAACCGCTTGCCGACCCGGCGCGCGGCGCCCGGATCGTTGTGCAGCGCCGGATCGGCCAGCTGCGTCTCCAGGCCGGCGTGCTCGGCCAGAATATCGTCGATCGCGGACGGTTGCGTCACGATGCTTCCTCTTCCTGATTTCCCTGTCCAGAGCCGGACCCGCACACGACGAATGCGCGAGGCCGCGTGAAAAACACCGACGCCCGGCCTGCTGAGCAGGACCGGGCGTCGGCGAGGAAGCTACTTGGCTGCGGCGTCGTCCTTCTTGCCCGCACGCTTGCCGTAGCGCGCCTCGAAGCGGGCGACGCGGCCACCGGTGTCGAGAATCTTCTGCTTGCCGGTGTAGAACGGGTGGCACTGCGAGCAGACCTCGACGTTGATGTGTCCCGACTCCTTGGTGCTGCGAGTCTGGAACGTATTGCCGCAACCACAGACGACCGTGGTGTCGACATACGTCGGGTGAATTCCTGCCTTCATGGGTGTCCTCTCGATATTGGCCGCCGGGTCGCTCGCGCGGGAATCGCGGGAACGTGAACCGGAGCCGACTAGGCGGGAGCCCTGCTCTGACGAAGCAGGCGCAACGACCGTTCAGTATGCCAGAACAGTCCCTACGCTCCCAAAACACCCCCGGCGGGTGGTTTGTTCCCACCCTAGGTACTCCCCCTACACCCACCGCCCCAGGAAGTTCGGGCACGCGCACCGGCCCTGTCTCAGGAACTCTGAAGACGGGTAGTTCGCTACTCAGGAATGCGAACAGCTCCGTTCATAGAGTTTGAGAACCAGCAGTAAGTGCCGGTCCGGCCGGCATGGCGGCACAGCGGCGTGCGGTGATCAGCGAAGGGAGCACTTGTGAGCGAGCGTCTGCGAGGTCCAGCGGTGCAGGTCCGGATCGCGTCCGCGATCTTCGGACTGTTGATCCTCGCCGTCGTGTGCGGTTGGTTCGCCGTTCCGGACACCGCGACGGCGAAACCGCGAACCGCCGGGTACATCCAGGCTTCGACCACCGCTCCGGAGGGGAGTGCGGTGTCGATGGGCACGATCATCCTCGGCTGTCTCATCAGCGGCGCGGCGATCATCGGCTGGATGTTCTTCAATCCGCCGCCGCCGAGAGGGACCTGCTTGGAGCGCATCCTCTCGGCGGCCGCTCTCACGGGAACACGGGCAACTCAACGGGGACGCCCAGAACTTGGCCGAGTGCTTGCCGGCCGTGACTATCGCGCCACACGAGTCCGGCCCGAATACGCGGGGAGCCGGAACAAGCCGAAAGGGCCCCGCGTGTGCGAGGCCCTTTCGGCGGTACGGCTGGCGAACTTACTCGTCCAGGGCGCCGGGAGCGGTCTTGCTCACCTGCATGAGGAACTCGAGGTTGTTCTTGGACTTCTTCAGACGGTCGATCAGCAGATCGATCGCCTGGTGCGAGTCCAGGCCGGACAGTACGCGACGCAGCTTGTGCAGCACCGCGGCCTCGTCGGGGTTGAGCAGTAGCTCGTCCTTACGAGTACCGGACGGGTTGACGTCCACCGCGGGGAACACGCGCCGTTCCGCGATCTTGCGGTCCAGCTTGAGCTCCGCGTTACCGGTGCCCTTGAACTCCTCGAAGATGACCGTGTCACCGGTCGAGCCGGTCTCCACCATCGCGGTCGCGATGATGGTGAGCGAGCCACCGTTCTCGATGTTGCGCGCCGCGCCGAGGAACCGCTTGGGCGGGTACAGCGCGGTGGAGTCGACACCACCGGACAGGATTCGACCCGAGGCCGGCGAGGAGTTGTTGTACGCGCGACCCAGGCGGGTGATCGAGTCCAGCAGCACCACAACGTCTTTGCCCATCTCCACCAGGCGCTTGGCGCGCTCGATGGCGAGCTCGGCGACCGAGGTGTGGTCTGACGGCGGCCGGTCGAAGGTGGAGGCGATGACCTCACCCTTCACCGAGCGCTGCATGTCGGTGACCTCTTCGGGACGCTCGTCGACCAGCACCACCATGAGGTAGACCTCGGGGTTGTTGATGGCGATGGCGTTCGCGATGTCCTGCATGATCGTCGTCTTACCGGCCTTGGGCGGCGAGACGATCAGGGCGCGCTGGCCCTTGCCGATCGGCATGATCAGGTCGATGACGCGGGTGGTCAGCTTGTTCGGCTGAGTCTCGAGCCGCAGCCGCTGGTTCGGGTACAGCGGGGTGAGCTTGCTGAACTCGGGGCGCCGCTTGGCCGCCTCGACCTCGCCGCCGTTGACCGTGTCGAGCCGCACCAGCGGATCGAACTTCTGCCGCTGGTTGCTCTGCTCGCCGTCGCGCGGGGCGCGCACCGCGCCGGTGATCGCGTCACCGCGGCGCAGGCCGTTCTTGCGGACCAGGTTCATCGAGACGTAGACGTCGTTCGGACCGGCCAGGTAGCCCGAGGTCCGG
>NZ_BAGH01000085.1 GCF_000308715.1 Nocardia tenerifensis NBRC 101015 | reverse complement strand
TCAAACTCTCCGTTGAAGACTCACAACCACACCCCCAAAAGGGTGCAATCAGATCTAAACTAGAGTCCGAAAACCTAGCAAAACAAAACGCCAGCAAAAGTATTTGCTGACTTAAATGTCCAACCTCATCAACCGGGGGGTATGAGAGGCCGGAACCAATAAACATATTGGCACTGACATTCATCGACACACTATTGAGTTCTCAAAGAACACACGCACACAC
>NZ_BAGH01000086.1 GCF_000308715.1 Nocardia tenerifensis NBRC 101015 | reverse complement strand
TGCCGCGGCTTCGGCGGTGTACTTGAGCCCCGCTACATTGTCGGCGCAAAATCACTTGACCAGTGAGCTATTACGCACTCTTTCAAGGGTGGCTGCTTCTAAGCCAACCTCCTGGTTGTCTTCGCGACTTCACATCCTTTTCCACTTAGTACACGCTTAGGGGCCTTAGCCGGCGATCTGGGCTGTTTCCCTCTCGACTACGAAGCTTATCCCCCGCAGTCTCACTGCCACGCTCTCACACACCGGCATTCGGAGTTTGGCTGATTTCGGTAAGCTTGTAGGCCCCCTAGACCATCCAGTAGCTCTACCTCCGGCGTGAAACACGTGACGCTGCACCTAAATGCATTTCGGGGAGAACCAGCTATCACGGAGTTTGATTGGCCTTTCACCCCTACCCACAGCTCATCCCCTCAGTTTTCAACCTAAGTGGGTTCGGGCCTCCACGACGTCTTACCGTCGCTTCACCCTGGCCATGGGTAGATCACTCCGCTTCGGGTCTAGAACATGCGACTCAAAACGCCCTATTCGGACTCGCTTTCGCTACGGCTACCCCACACGGGTTAACCTCGCCACATGCCACTAACTCGCAGGCTCATTCTTCAAAAGGCACGCCATCACCCACAGCACACTAAAGCACTCGCAGGCTCTGACGGATTGTAAGCGCACGGTTTCAGGTACTATTTCACTCCCCTCCCGGGGTACTTTTCACCTTTCCCTCACGGTACTAGTCCGCTATCGGTCACCAGGGAGTATTCAGGCTTACCGGGTGGTCCCGGCAGATTCACAGCAGATTTCACGGGCCCGCTGCTACTCGGGTACTCACTACAAGAGCCGTCATGTTTTCGTCTACGGGACTCTCACCCTCTACGACAGGCCGTTCCAGACCACTTCGACTAACACAACGGTTTCTGACTCCCGCCAGGTCCGGCAGAACCTGGAAAATGAGCCCCACAACCCCAAGAACGCAACCCCTGCCGGGTATCACACGCCCCTGGTTTAGCCTCTTCCGCTTTCGCTCGCCACTACTCACGGAATCACTATTGTTTTCTCTTCCTGTGGGTACTGAGATGTTTCACTTCCCCACGTTCCCTCCACACACCCTATATATTCAGATGCGGGTAACACGACATCACTCGTGCTGGGTTTCCCCATTCGGAAATCCTCGGATCTCAGCTCGGTTGACAGCTCCCCGAGGCTTATCGCAGCCTCCTACGTCCTTCATCGGCTCCTGGTGCCAAGGCATCCACCGTACGCTCTTAAACACTTACAAACAAAGATGCTCGCGTCCACTGTGCAGTTCTCAAACAACACAC
>NZ_BAGH01000087.1 GCF_000308715.1 Nocardia tenerifensis NBRC 101015 | reverse complement strand
GCCATTGGGCGCGGATACACGGGTACGGGAATATCAACCCGTTGTCCATCGACTACGCCTGTCGGCCTCGCCTTAGGTCCCGACTCACCCTGGGCGGATTAACCTGGCCCAGGAACCCTTGGTCATTCGGCGGACGAGTTTCTCACTCGTCTTTCGCTACTCATGCCTGCATTCTCACTCCCATAGCCTCCACAACTAGCTCACGCTGCTGCTTCCATGGCTACAGGACGCTCCCCTACCCACCCCAACCACTGCACACCGTCCCGTAGAACGATGCGGATGTATTGTTGGAG
>NZ_BAGH01000088.1 GCF_000308715.1 Nocardia tenerifensis NBRC 101015 | reverse complement strand
GTGCCGCCCACCACCGCGGAGGGCATGTCCGACCGCATCTCCCGCATGCTGCGGCTGGCCTCCGACGAGGCCTCCGAGGTTCGTGCCCTGGCGCAGGCCGAGGCCGCGGAGATGGTGTCGATCGCGGAGCAGCAGGCCACCGAGATGCGTGGCAAGTACGAGTCGTTGCTGGCCGAAACCAAGGAAAAGCGCGAGGCGCTCGAGATCGAGTTCGAGCAGACCCTCGCCAACGCGCGCACCGAGTCCGCGAAGATCATCGAGGCCGCGCAGGCCGAGGCCGACCGCCTCGGCAAGGAGGCCGACGCCAAGCGCAAGGCGGCCCAGCAGGACTTCGAGGTCACCATGGCGGAGCGGCGCACCAAGCTCACCCGCGCCATGGAGGAGCTGGAGGCCACCAGCCGCGCCGAGGCCGCCCAGCGGATCAAGGACGCGACCGACGAGGCCAACCGCCTCATCACCTCCGCGACCCAGACCTCCGAGCGCAAGATCGCGCACGCGAAGGAACTGGCCGAGGAGATGCGCGTCCTGCGCGGCCGCGTGCTCGCCCAGCTGCTCGGCATCCGCGGCCAGCTCGACTCCGTGCCCGCGATGCTCGCCGCGGTCAACCGGGAAAGCGAACTGCTGGACGGCGTTCCGGACAACCGCAAGTCGATCGGCAACAACACCAAGCAGGTCGCCGGGTCCAGCCGCAAGGCCATCCCCGAGGTCGCGTCCGAGGAAGACGACATCGTCGATGAGGAGCGCGAGAACGCCGACATCAGCAACTAACGGGTCACGCGGCGACTAACGCAGTACCCCAACCGAATTCGAACCAAGGCCGTCCCTTTCCGGGGGCGGCCTTCCTAATTCCGGGGGTGCGGGCGGTGCTTACCCGGAATCCACTGCGCCAACCGAGTTTTCGGGATCGGAGGTCACAACGTCCAGGGCGGACATCGCCCGGCACGCCGAGAGCGCGGCGAAATGACCTGCTTCACAAGGCCATTGAGAGTGCCGCCGAACAACCGTCTCTCGCAAGGCTATTCGGCCAAGCATCGTGACGCGCAACGCCATCGACCCGCCCGAGCGTTCGGCCGCTCGGCGGCGCTCACGACCACCGGCGCGTAATCCCCCGCGTCCGCCGGCCGTTCCAGCAACCGCGATGCCAATGCCGCCGATCGTCCTCCCCGCCGTCCGCGGGCCACGCGACGATATGCGCCACGCCTTGCGCGATCTCGTGGTCACACCCCGGACACCGATAGACCTTCACCGCCCGGGCCCCCGGGATGGTGCGAACAACATAGGTCTCGTCACCGTCCGGCCCCGCCTCGGTCCGGCCGAAGACATCGCCGAGTGGCGCGCCGCCCGTCCGCGAGCGGCCCGTGTGACCGTCTGCGCGCGGTTTCCGACGAGGCATGCCGCCAGCCTATTACCCGGCCGACGGCGCCGTTCAGCCTGTCCGACCCGCACCGGCCGCCTCGGCTATTCGATGAACGACGACCGGCGGTCCGCCCCGGTTCGCCGAATCCCCAGGCACGTCGATCAGAACAGGCGGAACTCGGTGCTTTCGGTGCCGCGCAGGGCGTCGTAATCCAGTACGAGACAGCGGATTCCACGATCCTCGGCGAGCGTGCGGGCCTGCGGTTTGATCTGCTGTGCGGCGAAGACGCCGGCGACCGGGGCGAGCAGCGGATCACGGTTGAGCAGTTCGAGATAGCGGGTGAGCTGTTCGACACCGTCGATCTCACCGCGACGCTTGATCTCGACAGCGACCGTGGCGCCGTCGGCGTCGCGGCACAGCAGATCCACCGGACCGATCGCGGTCATGTACTCGCGCCGGATCAGCGTGTAGCCGGGGCCGAGGGTAGTGACGTGTTCGGCGAGCAGTACCTGAAGATGAGCCTCGACACCATCTTTCACCAGGCCCGGGTCGACACCGAGTTCATGCGACGAGTCGTGCTCGATGTCCTCGATGGTGATGCGGAGCTCCTCGCCCGCCTTGTTGGTGACGACCCAGAGCGCCTTCGCGCCCTCGGGGACCTCGGCGGCACCGCGCTCTTCCAGCCAGCACGGCGGGCTCATCCAGTTCAGCGGCTTGTACGAGCCTCCGTCGGAATGCACGAGGACCGAGCCGTCCGCTTTCACCATCAGCAGGCGGCGAGCCATCGCGAGATGGGCGGTGAGTCGCCCTACGTAGTCGACCTGACAGCGAGCAATCACTAGGCGCACCCAAGCACTCTAGGTGAACGGGCGACGGCCGTTGTCGTCAACCCGGCTGCAGTTGTCGGGTACCCGCGGTCAGCCGAAGAGCATGGCCGCGGCGAGCACCATGCTCGTGCCGAGCAGCGCCAGTTCCACCTTGGTGAACCGACGGGTGACCGGCGTCTTGGTTCGGATCATGCCGTAGCCCACAGCCGAGCCGATGCAGTAGGCCACCAGGTGCCCGACATTGGTGAAGGTCTGTCCGAGCAGCACTCCGGCGACCGCACCCGCGAACCACACTGCGCCCCAAGCGATCCGCCACCTGCTCGGCACAACGAACAACAGCGCCCCGATCAGTGCCATCGCGCCGTAGCTGATGCCGACGTCCTCGCTCCAGCGCACGCTCGCGGGCAGCCAGTCGAATTCGACCGCCACCCACAGTCCGGCGGCGACGAGCAGCGTCGCCCCGATGTGCCCGGCAAGAAATACGCGCACCATGTGCAGCGCGCCGAACCGCAGTTCCGCCAGGGCCAGCAGACAGGCCAGCAACGGCATGATCAGCCAGGCGGTGCCGACATCGCCGATCACCAGCGCACTCGACAGCAGCGTGACGACACGCCCCTGCAGGAGATTGTGCAGATTGGTGCTGGCGTGCAGCACCACCTTCGACTGTGCCGAATCGCTGAGCGCGGAGAAGATCGACGTGACGATGACCAGCGCGGCGAGGTATCCGACGGTCGCGGGCACCCTCGGTCGCCACCAGCGAGAACCGACGACCGCCGTCCGGTCGTCCGTGGTTGTCGCAATGGCCATGCACGCCTCCGTTTGTCCTGCTACGTCTCCATGATCGACGCCGGTGCCGGGCACGACCTGGGTATTCCCTGTGAATCTGTTGCGAAACTGATCGTCGGCGAACGGTATGAAGACGTCCGGACGGTGCCTTACTGTGCCACAACCAGTCGGTCACGGCAGGGTGAGACCACTTTACTGAGAGACAGCAACGGTTTCCGGTGTTCGTTCGGATCGGTCGAGCGGACTGCCCCACCTCCCGCGGCCGCGCGCTCGGATCACCCCTTCGCTGACCGGTGAAACGACGGGAACCACCAGTTGCAGCGACCCATGGTCTGCATCAGCGCGGGTATCAGGATGAGGCGGATCACCGCCGCCGGCCTCGCCCGCACCTCGAACAGCACCGTCAGCTCGAAGGCGGCGCCCGTCGCCAGCAGACTTATCACGATGGCCTTCAACGGCAGCAGCAGACTGCGCAGGACAAGGGTCAGCACCAAGAACATGATGACCAGCGCCGCACCGACGACCTACCACAGCTCGAGCGATATCTCGACGAGCAGATCGGTGACGAGCGCACCGCGACCAACACCGGTGGGCTTGGCGGTGCGGTGACGGGCGCGATCTCCGTATGGATCCGGTGCACCAGGTCGACCAGCGCCGGTGCATCCGGCGAGCATCGCGGGACGACCACGATAGCGGTGACGTCGGTGCCGTTGTCGAGCGTGGTCGCCGCGGCCACTGCGGGATCCGGTCGCAGGGCGGTCAGCAGGGCCCGGTATCCGGCTCCGCGGCCTCAGCCGGACGTCGCAGCACAATGAACGCCGCGCTCGCCAGTCCGGATGCTTCCCGGTCCAAGAGGTCCTGGCCGATACGGTCTGGCCTGCCTTCCATCGCGCGACGCTCCATGCAGATACCCAGCGTCATGCACGGCATCGGCGTCGCGGCGACAAGTAGACCAGCGGTGACCGCGATGGCATACGACCATGGGTGCCGCATCAGATGCTCGGCCCATCGAGCCAACTGTCCGGATTCTCCCGCCTCGCTTTCCGCTCGGGGGGTGTGCGCGTCGTCCACTGCGGCAGCCATTCGATGCGGATGGAAGAGGAACACAGGCGACGAGATTTCAAATCCCGCACTCTCTCTCTGGATCCGCACCGGCTTTAGGGCCCTAGAGGCGGTGCGGCTCCCGAGAGGGAGTGCGGGATTCCGTTATCTCGAGCTGCTGCGAGCCTGAGCGAGGGGTGACGCCCCCAGGTAGGCCTGGTGTCGCGCCGCCGGACGCGCTTCGGGTCGCTTGGTCGGGTGCTGTGTGCTGGATGGGTGCCCGGTCCTGTGCAGTTCGGGTCCGGACCCCTCGAGATCCGCACTCTCTCTCGGGAGGCGCACTGGCTTTAGTGCCCTAGAGGCGGTGCGGGGCCTGAGAGGGAGTGCGAGGTTTTGGGGTGGGACGACGAAAGCCCCCAGCGGGGGCTGGGGGCTTTCGTGAAGGATGTTCCGGCGGTGTCCTACTCTCCCACACCCTGTCGAGTGCAGTACCATCGGCGCTGGCAGGCTTAGCTTCCGGGTTCGGAATGGGACCGGGCGTTTCCCTGCCGCTATGGCCGCCGTAACTCTATGAAACTGTCACACACCTCATGTCCCAGGTTCACCAGAGGGATTGTTCAGGGGCCTGCGGCCCCTGAAACCCCACACCCTGACAAACAAGGGCGAGCCCCTGAACCCATCGACACGGGATA
>NZ_BAGH01000089.1 GCF_000308715.1 Nocardia tenerifensis NBRC 101015 | reverse complement strand
GCCCGGCGCGTGGACCTACCGCGTCGAGGGCTGGAGCGACCCCATAGCGACCTGGCGCTCCGCGGTGGAGGCGAAGCTCGCGGTCGGCCAGACCGCCGCCGACCTCGACAACGACCTCGAGATCGGCGCCCGACTATTCGACCGGGCGGCACAGGCGGTCCCGAAGAAACAGTTCGAACGCCTGCGCGCCGCAGCCGCCGCGCTGCGCGGCGACGAGCAGCTGCCCGCGCGGGTGGCGCCGGCCTTCGCCGAGGAGATCGCCGAGATCCTGCGTGCGACTCCATTGCGCGACATGGTGACTCGCGGCCCGCAGCACACCGTGCAGGTGGAGCGGCAGCGCGCGCTGTACGGCTCCTGGTACGAGTTCTTTCCGCGCTCCACCGGCGGCCGGGACGAGGCGGGCAAGCCGATTCACGGCAACTTCGCCACCGCCGCGAAGGAACTGCCGCGCATCGCCGCCATGGGCTTCGACGTGGTCTATCTGCCGCCGATCCACCCGATCGGCGAGGTGAATCGCAAGGGCCGCAACAACACCCTGGTCGCCGAGCCCGGTGACGTCGGGTCGCCGTGGGCGATCGGATCGAAGGACGGCGGCCACGACGCCGTGCACCCGCTGCTCGGAAGCGTCGACGACTTCGCCGAATTCGTCGCCGGGGCAGCGGAACTCGGCCTCGAGGTGGCACTCGACCTGGCGCTGCAGTGCGCGCCGGATCATCCGTGGGTCGCCGCGCACCCGGAGTGGTTCACCACCCTGCCCGACGGCACCATCGCCTTCGCCGAGAATCCGCCGAAGAAGTACCAGGACATCTACCCGGTCAACTTCGACAACGACCCCGACGGCCTCTACGCCGAGGTGCTGCGCGTGGTCCGGCACTGGATCGCGTTGGGCGTCAAGGTGTTCCGGGTCGACAACCCGCACACCAAGCCGGCCGACTTCTGGGAGTGGCTGATCGCCACGGTGCGCCGCACCGATCCGGACGTGATCTTCCTGTCCGAGGCGTTCACCCGCCCGGCCCGGCTCTACGGGCTCGCGCGTCGCGGTTTCAGCCAGTCCTACACGTATTTCACCTGGCGCGTGGCGAAGTGGGAACTGACCCAGTTCGGCGAGGAGCTGGCGGCCAAGGCGGACGAGGCCAGGCCGAACCTGTTCGTCAACACCCCCGACATCCTGCACGAGAGCCTCCAGCACGGCGGCCCGGGCATGTTCGCCATCCGCGCGGCGCTCGCCGCGACCCTCGCGCCGAGCTGGGGCGTGTACTCCGGCTTCGAGCTGTTCGAACATCAGGCGGTGCGACCGGGCAGCGAGGAGTACCTGGACTCGGAGAAGTACGAGCTGCGCCCGCGCCCGTTCGCCGAGGCGCTGGCGCGCGGAGAGTCGTTGGAGCCGTGGATCACCCGGCTCAACGAGATCCGCCGCGCGCACCCCGCCCTGCAACAGTTGCGCTGCATCCACTTTCATCACGTCGACAACGACGCGCTGATCGCCTACTCGAAGATCGACCCGACCACCGGCGACGCGGTGCTCGTCGTGATCAACCTGAACCCGTTCGGCGCCGAATGGGGCATGGTCTCGCTGGACCTGCCCGCCATCGGCCGCGAATGGCACGATCACCCGGTGGTATACGACGAGGTCAGCGGCGAGGAATACCACTGGGCCCAAACGAATTACGTACGGCTCGACCCGGCGAACGCGGTCGCGCACATCCTCACCCTGCCGCCGGTCGCGCAGCAGGCCCGCACCGAACTCGCCTACCGGAGCACGCTGTGAAACGCCGGGATCTGATGCTGTTGGCCGCGGGTACCCATGCAGACCCGCACACCGTGCTCGGCGCGCACCCGCACCCGGACGGCACGCAGATCAGCGTGCTGCGCCCGCACGCGGAGACGGTGACCGTCCGGGTCGGCACGGCCGACCATCCGCTGAAGTCGTTGGGGCACGGCGTCTTCTCCGCGGTGCTCCCCTACCCCGACGTGCTGGACTACCGCATCCGCACCACCTATCCGGGTGGCCAGACCATCGTCTCCGCCGATGGCTACCGCTTCCTGCCGACGGTCGGCGAACTGGACCTGCACCTGATCGGCGAGGGTCGCCACGAACGACTCTGGGAGGTGCTCGGCGCGCACCCGCGCCGCTACACCACCCTCGACGGCGACGTGCACGGCACCTCGTTCGCCGTGTGGGCGCCGAATGCGCGCGGCGTCACCGTGTTCGGCGATTTCGACGAGTGGGGCGGGCACACCGCGCCGATGCGCGCGCTCGGATCCTCCGGTATCTGGGAGGTTTTCGTGCCCGGCGTCGGACCCGGCACCAAGTACAAGTTCCGCGTGCACGGCGCCGACGGGCGCACGGTCGACCACGCCGACCCGATGGCGTTCGCCACCGAGGTGCCGCCCGCCACCGCGTCCGTGGTGACCGAGAGCGATTACGTTTGGGGCGACCATGTTTGGCTCGACGGCCGCACGAAGACCGACCCCACCCAGGCGCCGATGAGCGTGTACGAGGTCCACCTCGGGTCGTGGCGCCCCGGCCTGGGCTACCGCGAATTGGCCGACCAGCTCGCCGATTACGTGCGGGCCGCCGGCTACACCCACATCGAGCTGCTGCCCATCGCCGAGCATCCCTTCGGCGGTTCCTGGGGCTATCAGGTCACCTCGTACTACGCCCCCACCGCCCGCTTCGGCTCCCCGGACGACTTCCGCGCCTTCGTCGATCGGCTGCACCGGGCCGGCATCGGCGTGCTGCTGGACTGGGTCCCCGCCCACTTCCCGCGCGACGAGTGGGCGCTGGCCCGCTTCGACGGCACCCCGCTCTACGAGCACGCCGACCCCCGCCGCGGCGAGCAACTCGACTGGGGCACCTACGTTTTCGACTTCGGCCGGCACGAGGTGCGCAACTTCCTCGTCGCCAACGCGCGCTACTGGATCGAGGAGTTCCACATCGACGGCCTGCGCGTCGACGCCGTCGCCTCCATGCTGTACCTGGATTACTCACGGCCGGAAGGCGGTTGGGAGCCGAACGTGTACGGCGGCCGGGAAAACCTGGAGGCCGTGGACTTCCTGCAAGACCTCAACAACACCGTGCACCGCCACCACCCCGGCGTGGTCACCATCGCCGAGGAGTCCACCAGCTGGCCCGGCGTCACCCGCGGCACCGACGTCGGCGGCCTCGGCTTCACCATGAAGTGGAACATGGGCTGGATGCACGACACGCTCGGCTTCCTGCAGCGCGACCCGATCCACCGTTCCTGGCACCACAACGAGATCACCTTCTCGGCGGTGTACGCGTGGAGCGAGAACTTCGTGCTGCCGATCAGCCACGACGAGGTGGTGCATGGTAAGGGCACGCTGTGGACCAGGATGCCCGGCGACGACTTCGCCAAGGCCGCCGGCGTGCGCGCCCTGCTGGCCTACATGTGGGGCCACCCCGGCAAGCAACTGCTGTTCATGGGTCAGGATTTCGGCCAGTTCCGCGAGTGGTCACACGACCGGGGCCTGGACTGGCAGGAGCTGGAAAACCCACTGCACCAAGGGATCACGACCACCGTGCGCGATCTCAACGCCGTCTATCGCGCCCGGCCCGCGCTGTGGAGTCAGGACACCACGCCCGGCGGCTACTCGTGGATCGAGGCGGACGACCAGGCGAACAACGTGCTCGCGTTCCTGCGCTATGGATCGGACGGGTCCGTGGTCGCGTGCGTGTACAACTTCTCCGGCTCGGTGCACGGGGAGTACCGCGTCGGCTTGCCCTTCGCCGGACAGTGGACCGAGATCTTGAACACCGACGCCGCCGAGTACGGCGGCTCCGGCATCGGAAACCTCGGCGCTGTCAAGGCCACTGACGAAGGCTGGCATGGCCGCCCGGCCTCCGCCACCATCGCCATGGCGCCGAACAGCGCCGTCTGGTTGGCGCCGAGCTAGGCGGGGCGTACAGCGGAACGCTCAGTACAGCGCGGCGGCGAGCTTGCGCCGCGCGGCGACCACGAACGGCTCGGCCTGATCGAACAGCTCGAAGAGCTCGAGCAAGCGGGTACGGGCCTTGGTGCGTTCGTCGCCCGCGGACCGCTTGACCGCCCCGATCAGACGGTCGAACGCGGCCTCCGGCTGCTGGTTGAGCATCTCCACATCAGCGGCGTCGAGCGCGGCGTCCACATTGCTCGGGTCGGCGTCGGCGGTCGCGATCGCCGACTGCGGCACCCCCTGGGCGCGAGCGAGGAAACGCAGCTGACGCAGCGCGCCCTTGGCCTCCTCGTTGCCCGGCTCCGCGGCGATGATCGCCTCGTAGGCGGCCTCGGCGCCGGCCAGGTCACCCTGTTCGAGCGCCGTCTCCGCCGCGACGAAACGGGGATCCTCCGGCGCCTCCTGCGGCTGCTCACCGCCGGGCAGCTTGCCCGCCACCGCGTCGACGACCGCGCTCAGCCACTGGCGGACCTGCGCCTCCGGCTGCGCGCCCTGGAAGTCGGCGAGCGGCTGGCCGCCCGCGACCGCGATGACTGTCGGGATGCCCTGCACCCCGAAGGCCTGCGCGATCCGCATGTTGGTCTCGGCCTCGACGGTGGCCAGATCCCAGGCGCCGCCGCTTTCGCCGACCAGGCGCTCGAGCGTGCGAACCAGTTCGACGCTGCCCGGGCTGCGCTGCGAGTACAGCGCGACGACCACCGGCACCTGGACCGAGCGGCGTAGCACCTTCGTCTCGAAGTTCGCCTCGTTCACCGCGTAATCGCCGCCGCCGGCCGCACCGGGCGCACCGGCGGGCGGTTGCTTCAGACCGGAGAGGTCGACTGCCCCGGACATGGCGGCGACAGCGGCTGGCGAAGGACGGCGTGCGGCAGGTCGAGTCACGGTTTCCAGTTTGTCACGAGGTGGCGGCGGCCGGGGCTCCGGACTCGGCAGAAGTCGCGTTGCTCAGCTCACCCAGCTTGCCCGCGCGCACCGCCCAGATCTCGAACAGGACGGTGAAGAACGGCGGGATGCTGGACAGCAGCGCGAGCACCGTGGTCTTGGCGTTCCAACCCAGTTCACGCGCGGCCATGACGGTGGCGATCACGAAGAGCACGAAGATGATGCCGTGCGTCATGCCGAACACCTTGACCGGCCACAGCACCGGGTCGGGGAGCCGCTTGAACACCATGCCGACGATCAGGAAGACCCAGGAGATCGCCTCGAGCACCGCGATGAAACGGAAACGCTTGGCGACGGTGCCGAGGTCGAAGACATTGCCCATGCGCACCATTGTGCCGGATGCACTACGACGCATCGTAGTGGGACGAGTCACACCGAACTCGTCCGGTTTGTCGGCTTCTTGTTCTGTTCGCCAAAACCCCTAGCAGGGCGCGTTTTTCGGACTGAAACGTCACAGTCCCCACGACCGTGATCGTGGGGACTGTGGCGAGAAACGTGGCCTACGGGACGCGAACGATCAGCGCGTCGCCCTGCCCACCGCCACCACACAGCGCGGCCGCGCCCACGCCACCGCCGCGGCGCTTCAGCTCCAGCACCAGGTGCAGCAGGATGCGCGCGCCGGACATGCCGAGCGGGTGCCCGATCGCGATCGCGCCACCGTTGACGTTCACCTTCGCCGGATCGATGCCGAGCTTGCGGGTCGACGCGACGCCGACCGCCGCGAACGCCTCGTTGATCTCCACCAGATCCAGGTCGGCGGGCGAAATGCCCTCGCGCGCACAGGCCTTCGCGATGGCGTTGGCCGGCTGATCCTGCAGCGAGGAGTCCGGGCCCGCGACCACGCCCGCCGCGCCGATCTCGGCGATCCAGCTCAGCCCGAGCTGTTCGGCCTTGGCCTTGCTCATCACCACGACCGCGGCCGCGCCGTCGGAGATCTGCGAGGCGGTGCCCGCGGTGATCGTGCCGTCCTTGCGGAACGCGGGGCGCAGCTTGGCCAGCGACTCCACGGTCGTGTCGGCGCGGATGCCCTCGTCGGCGGCGACCACCAGCGGGTCACCCTTGCGCTGCGGCACCGTCACCGGGACGACCTCGTCGTCGAACACGCCGTTCTTCCAGCCCTCGGCCGCCCGCTGATGCGAGGCCGCGGCGAACGCGTCCTGGTCCTCCCGGCTCACCGGCTGGGTGTCGTTGCGCTGCTCGGTGAGCGCGCCCATCGGCTGGTCGGTGAAGATGTCGTGCAGGCCGTCGTAGGCCATGTGGTCGCGCAGCGTGACGTCGCCGTACTTGAATCCCTCGCGGCTCTTCTCGAGCAGGTGCGGGGCCTGGCTCATCGACTCCTGGCCGCCCGCGACGACGATCTCGTACTCGCCGGCCCGAATCAGCTGATCCGCCAGCGCGATCGCGTTGATGCCGGACAGGCAGACCTTGTTGACGGTCAGCGCGGGCACGTCCATCGGAATGCCCGCCGCCACGGCCGCCTGCCTGGCCGGAATCTGGCCCGCGCCCGCCGTCAGCACCTGCCCCATGATCACGTAGTCGACCTGGTCCGGCGCCACGCCGCCCCGTTCCAGTGCGGCCTTGATGGCGAAGCCGCCCAGGTCGGAACCGCTGAAGTCCTTGAGTCCGCCGAGCAGGCGACCGACCGGGGTACGTGCGCCGGAGACGATCACGGATGAAGTCACGACAAGCCTCACTTCTTGTATCGCAGGAATCCGTACTCCACGGTAACCGCTGTGCCCCCGTCGCCGGTACGCAGGTAACAGCTACCTTCGAATAGTGAGCAACGTTATGGATTCGTCCGATTTCATCCCCGCGGACTACGTCGTCGCCGTCGATCACGTCGGTGTCGCCGTACCCGACCTGGATGCGGCCGTGACCTGGTACGCAGAGAACCTCGGCATGGTCGAGACCCACCGCGAGGTCAACGACGCACAGGGTGTGCACGAGGCGATGCTGTCACTGCCCGCCGCCCCCGACCGCGGGACTGCCCTGCAGTTGCTGGCTCCGCTCAACGACGAGTCGACCATCGCCAAGTTCATCGACCGTAACGGGCCGGGCCTGCAGCAACTGGCCTACCGCGTCACCGACATCGACGCGGTCTCCGCGCACCTGCGCGCCCGCGGTCTGCGTTTGCTGTACGAGGCGCCGAGGCCTGGAACAGCGGATTCTCGCATCAACTTCATCCATCCCAAGGATGCTGGCGGTGTGCTGATCGAGTTGGTCGAGCCGAACGCGAATGTTACGCACTAGTATCAAGATCGGGCCCGGAAAACTCTTCGGAATCACATTCGCGGTCGAGTCACCATCAGGTCTCTGTAGGCTGTAGTTTGTGTGCCATGTCGTCACCTGAGTCCGATCGCAATCGCTTCGTTGCACTGCCCTTCACCGTTGTGCGCAAGGGTTATGCGCAAGACGAGGTACGCAACTACTTCGACCGCTTCGACGCCGAACTAAGGGTCACCGCTACCGACCGGGATGCTGCTGCGGCACAAGCCCGTAACCTCGCGAGCCAGCTCGAGGACGCGCGTGACGAGACTCGACGAG
>NZ_BAGH01000090.1 GCF_000308715.1 Nocardia tenerifensis NBRC 101015 | reverse complement strand
CGTACGGTGGTCGCCAGGTCGAGCACGTCGGTCTCCCGGGTGCCCGGTCCGCCGCCGCGCACGTCGACCGCGGCGTTCGCGCCGCCCGGGGCGAAGACCACGGTGGATCCCGT